>JBOHKZ010000166.1:0-6107 GCA_050729355.1 Phenylobacterium sp.
CTGGGACGCGGCGCGCCCCCAACGCCGGCGCGGGCGACGGGACCGAGGGCTGTCGTGGCGGGGCTCATGCGGCGCTCCTGCGACCCTCGCGGCCGCGTTCCGCCGTCCAGATTCGGACGGTCAATCCATCGCTTCTATTGGAGGGCAGGTCCTTAAGATGGACCTTAGAAAGCCCGCAGTCCGCGAGCCACCGGGCCATCTCGCCCTCGGCGAAGCCCAGGCGGCGGTGCTGGTGCTGCTCACGCAGGAATTCCAGCCGGTGCGGCGCGAAGTCGACGATCACCAGCCGCCCGCCCTCGCGGACGAGACGTGCGGACTCACGCACCGCGGCGGCCGGGTCGGAGAGGTAGTGCAGCACCTGGTGGACCACCACGACGTCCGCGCTCTGGCTCGGCAGGCCGGTGCCGAAGATATCGCCGTGCCGCAGCTCGACCTGTTTCAGCCCGGCCTCGGCGACTTCGTTGCGGGCGATGTTCAGCATCTGCTGCGAGAGGTCGAGGCCCAGCGCCTGCTCGGCATGCGGACCCAGCAGCCGCAGCATCCGCCCCGTGCCGCTGCCCAGGTCCACCAGCCGCCGATAGGGTCCGGGTCCGGCGGCGTCGAGGATCGCGGCCTCGACATCGCTTTCGGCGACGTAGAGCGAGCGGATTTCGTCCCAGCGCGCGGCATTGCGGGAGAAGTATTCGCCGGCCTCCGCCGTCCGCTCCGCCCACACCGCCGCGAGCCGTTCGACATCGCGCAGGATGATCGGATCTTTCGGGTCGAGCCGCGCGATGATCGAGGCGACCAGGTCGCCGGCTTGCCCACCGATCGCCAGGCGATAAAATACCCAGGCGCCGTCAGGGAACCGCTCCACGAGCTCGGCTTCGGCCAGCAGCTTCAGGTGGCGGGAAATCCTGGGCTGGCTCTGGTCGAGGACGCGGCAGATTTCGAGCACCGCGAGTTCCTCACGGGCGAGCAGCGACAGGATCCGCATCCTGGTGCTTTCGCCCGCGGCGCGCAGGACTTCGACCGCTTGGTTCGTCGACAGAGGCATGGTCACTATAAAGATATAAGGATATCTTTATGTCAAGGGGTAGCGGGCTCCTTGGGCTCCCACAGCTCCACCTTGATTCCCATGGGATCCAGCAGCCAGGCGAAACGCCCCGAGGGATCGGCATCCTCGCGATTCAGCGCCTCGACGCCCGCCGCCTGGGCCTTGGCCAGGACTGCATCGAGGTCGTCGACGATCAGGTTGATCATCATCGGATGGGGCGAAGGGTCGAAGTAGTCGCTGTCGGCCTTGAACGGGCTCCACACCTGATAGCCCTTCGCGGGGTACGGAAAGACCACCCCGCCCCACTCGGCGACCTCGAAGCCAAGCACGTTGGCGTACCAGTCGCGCACTTGGTCGTCGGCGACCTTGAAGAAAACGCCGCCGATCCCCAGCACCTTGCCCACGGTCATCTCCCTCGTTCAGCCCGCGACCGGACTAGCCACCGCATCGCCCGCCAGGAAGCGGCGGACGTTGTCGATCGCCTGGCCGACCATGCGCGGGATCGACTCTGTCGTGCCCCCGGCGGTGTGCGGCGTCAGCACGGTTCCCGGAATGTCGGCCCAGCGCTCCGCCGGCGTCGGCTCTTCGACGAAGACGTCGAGGGCGGCGCGGCCCAGCCGCCCGTCCTTCAGCGCCGCGATCAGCGCGTCCTCGTCGATGATCGAGCCGCGCGCCACATTGACGATCAATCCCTTGGGTCCGACCGCCTCGATCACCTCGCGCGAGATCAGGCCGCGGTTCGAGGCGTCGGCGCGGCAAGCCACCACCAGGATGTCGCTGTCCTGGGCCAGGGCGATCACGCTCTCGGCGCGCGGCCAGGGCGCCGCCTTCGGATTGGGGCCCCACCAGCTCACCGCCATGCCACAGGCCTCCGCGCGGCGGGCGACGGCCTCGCCGATCGCCCCCAAGCCCACGATTCCGAGCTTGCGGCCCTTCAGGCCCGGTCGCGGTCCCATGCGGTTGTCGTGACGCCAGCCGCCTTCGCGCACGACATGGTCGCCGACCACGATGTTGCGCCATGACGCGATCAGCAGGCCCAGCGCATGGTCGGCCACGTCCTCGGCGTTCAGCCCCTTGGCGTGGGTGACCTCGATCCCCTTCGCCCGGCACCACGCCACGTCGACGCCGTCGTAGCCCACCGAGACGCAGGCGATCAGCCCGAGCTTCGGCAGGGTCGCCAGGAACTCCGGCGCCAGCACCACCTCGCCGGCGTGCACGATCACCCGGACTTCTGCGCGATCCGCGTCGGATAGGTCCCACCGCCGCGCCACCCGCAGGCCCTCGGCCTCCAGGCGCTGTTGCACCGGGGCCAGCATCTCGTGGGAAATCAGCACCACCGGGTCGGACATCCAGGCACTCTCACTTTCGAAACTGCGCCGCCTTCTATAGCCAGGGGCGCTGGGGGACGTCATGCGCCGCATCCTGATCGTCGGCAATTCGGGGGGCGGGAAATCCACCCTCGCCCGCCGGCTGGGCGAGAAGCTCAGGCTGCCGGTCATCTACCTCGACGTGATCTTCTGGAAGCCAGGCTGGGTGGAGATCGGCGACGATGTGTTCCGCGTCGAGGTCGAACGGGCGCTGCGGGGTCCCGAATGGATCTGCGACGGAAACTTCGCCGGGACCTGGGACGTGCGCATGCCGCTCGCCGACACCATCGTCTGGCTCGATCAGCCCCGGCTGCTTTGCCTGGTTCGCGCCGTGATGCGGGTGATGACCTACCGCGGCCGCAACAAGCGGCCCGACATGGCCGAAGGCTGCGACGAGAAGTTCGACCTCAAGTTCTACCGCTACATCTGGACCTACGACGCCAAGGTCACGCCGCGCCTGGAGGCCGCGCTGGCCCAGTACGGTAGCCACGCCCGCTTCGTGCGCCTGAAGAACGACCGCGAGGTCGCGGCCTTCGTCGCGAGCCTGCCGCAAGCTTGACTCGCCGACCGGCGGTCTCCAAAAGGCCGCCACGGTGAGCGGCGCGGCGGCCGGATGACATTGCGCTCCCCGAAGCCTCGCTCCCCGCGCCCGCGGCGAGCGGCCTTGCGGTCCTGCGACCGCGCGTAAAACCGCCTGAACTTCACATGACTTCGAAAAGCCCGCTCTGGCGTCAGAGCGACTTCCTGCACCTCTGGTCCGCCCAGACGGTCTCGGACCTCGGCGCCCGCATCACCCGCGAGGGCCTGCCGATGATGGCGGTGCTGGGGCTGGCGGCCACGGCGCCCCAGCTCGGCCTGCTGGCCGCGCTTGCCAGCGGCGCGGCGCTGATCGTCGGTCTTTCGGCCGGCGACTTCATCGACCATGCCGCACGCCGACCTATCCTGATCGCCATGGACCTGGTCCGCGGCCTGGTCCTGATGATCCTGCCGATCGCCGCCTGGCTGGGCGTGCTCAGCATGCTGCAGGTCTATTTCGCCGCCGCCGTCGTCGCGGCC
Organism: Phenylobacterium sp.; assembly: GCA_050729355.1. GTDB lineage: Bacteria > Pseudomonadota > Alphaproteobacteria > Caulobacterales > Caulobacteraceae > Phenylobacterium. The sequence goes on from JBOHKZ010000166.1 coordinate 3,460, forward strand.
GCCAGCGTGCTCTTCAGCATCGCCGACCACGCCTACCTGCCCAGCCTGGTAGGCAAGGCGCAGATCACCGACGCCAACGCCAAGATCAGCCTGACGGAGTCGCTGGCCGAGATGGGCGGGCCGGCATTCGCCGGCGTGCTGTTCCAGTGGCTGACCGCGCCCATCGCCGTTGCGCTGAACACCGCGACCTATTTCGTCTCGGCCCTGCTCCTCTGGCGCATCCGCACGCCGGAGCCGGCGCCGGCCATCCGGAGCCATCGCGGCGGATGGGCCCACGGGATCGTCACCGGCGCGCGCACGGCCTGGGCGGAGCCGCGCGTGCGCACCCTGCTGGTGATGGCCGGGACCGGCGGCCTGTTCGGCGGCTTCTTCAGCGCGCTCTACATCGCCTTCGTGCTTCGGGGCCTTGGACTGAGCCCGGCGCTGCTGGGCCTCGGCATCGCCACCGGCGGGATCGGCGCCCTCACCGGTTCATTGTTGGCCCAGCCCATGGCGCGGCGTTTCGGCGTCGGCCCCACGATATGCCTCTCCGGTGCGCTTTCGGCCCTGGGCGTGCTGGTCCTGCTGCTCGCTCCGGCGGAGCCCGTCGCCGGCATGACGGCGCTGATGGTCTCCCAGTTCCTCGGCGACGCCTTTGGCGTGATCCCGCTGATCCTGGCGGTCAGCCTGCGCCAGAGCCTGCTGCCCAACGCGGTGTTGGGCCGGGTCGGAGCGACCTTCAGCGCGGTGGGCGGAGGCGCAGCGGTGGCCGGCGCCCTGGTCGGCGGGGCGCTTGGCCAGGCGCTGGGGCTGCGCGAGACCTTGATCATCGCCATTGGCGGCCTGCTGGTCGGCCCGACGATCGGGGCGCTGTCGCCGCTTCGGCACGTGCGCGCCATGCCCACGGGCGAGGAGGTCCACGGAACCTGAGGCGTGGGCTTGCGAGTTGTAAGTCGCGCCGTCCAAACGGCGTGATTGTCAGGAGGTCACTCCATGAAGACCATAGCCCTCGTCGTAGGCGCGGCCGCCCTTGCTCTCACCGCGGGGTCGGCTGTCGCCGCCAAGCACGCCGCCAAGGGCTCGAGCGTGATGGGTCCCTCGCAACCGATCCCCTACAGCCAGCTCGAGGCCTACACGAAGGCCTCGGCGAAGGAACGCGCCTCGAAGGATTGGTGGTCCGGAGCCAACACCGGCGCCAGCACCGACACCGCCGCGACCACGAGCCAGCCTGCTGAGTCCTCAGCCTCCGGCGCCGTGAACCCGAGCCCGCCGTCGGCGACGCCCGACACCACCAACCCGCCCGGCGTGACGCCGCCGGACGGCTCGTCGAAGCCGCGTTAGGCGCCGAGGATCCAGCCAGCCGGCAGGGTCGAAAGGTCCACGCCCATAAGGACCATCTGGTTGCCGCCGCCCATGTCGACGACGGTGTCCGAGCCCACTTGGCTCACGGTGTAGGTGGTCCCGGCGTCGAGCAAGATCCGGTCGCCTTCGGCGAAGTGGAAGTCGAGCACCCGGTCCAGGCCGGAGTCCTGTGAACCGTGGAACAGGTCCGCACCCAGGCCGCCCGCCACAGTGTCGTTTCCGCGATCGCCGGAGACGAAGTCGTCGCCCGCGCCGCCTGTGACGTTGTCATCGCCCTGGCCGCCGCGGACCTGGTCGTTTCCGTCGCCGCCATCGCAGCTGTCGTTGCCGAGGTTGCCCCAGACCATGTCGCCGCCGGCTTCCCCGGCCAGCAGGTCGTCGCCCTTGCCGCCCACGGCGTAGTCGTCGCCTGCGCCGCCGGAGATGGAGTCGTCGCCCAGGTTCCCGTTGGCGTCGTCGAAGCCGCTGCCGCCGGCGATGAGGTCGTTCCCGTCGCCGCCGCGCAGGTAGTTCGCGCCGCTGCTCTCGGAGATGCTGTCGTCGCCCGCGCCGCCAAACACGCTGTCGGCGCCCATGCCGCCGGCCAGGAAGTCGGCGCCGGCTCCGCCGTCCAGGAGGTCGTCGCCGCCCGAGCCGGTCAGGGCGTCGTCCGTCGCCGCACCGGTTAGAGTGTCGTTGTAGCCGGTGCCTATGACGCCCTCGATGCTCACCAGGGTGTCGGAGCCAAGCGGCGTCTGTTGCGGGCCGGCGATGCGCAGGTCGATCACCACCGCCGCGCCCGCCGCCGAATAGTCCGCCACGTCCGCGCCGGAACCGCCGTCCATCAGGTCGGCGCCCGTTCCGCCGTCGAGGAGGTCGTCGCCCGCCCCGCCCTGCAGGACGTCATCGCCGCCCAGGCCGACCAGGATGTCGTCGCCGGCCGCGCCGTCGAAAAGGTCACGCCCCGCGCCGCCGATGAACGTCTCGGAAACAGATCCGCCGTGCAGCGAAGAGCCGGCGTCGTTGACGAAAACCGCCTCCACGCCGTCGATCCGCAAGGCGCCCGCCGGCGTCGGCTGTCCGAACCAGGCCTCGATGCGGCCGGTCGCTTCGGTGAGGTAGACCCGGTCATAGCCGGCCCCGCCGTCGACCAGGTCCAGCCCGTCGCCGGCATAGATCCGGTCGTTCCCGTCGCCGGCGGCCAGGGTGTCCGCGCCCGCGCCGCCGCGCAGGGTGTCGTCGCCGAGGCCGCCGCGCAGCAGGTCCGCGCCGGCCGCACCGGAGATCAGGTCGCCGCCCGTGAGGCCCACAATCGTGTCAGCTCCCTC
>JBOHKZ010000167.1:0-3494 GCA_050729355.1 Phenylobacterium sp.
CTCCGGCGCCGATCTGATGAACCTCGTCAACGAGGCGGCGCTGCTCGCCGCCCGCCGCGGCAAGCGCATCGTCACCATGGCCGAGTTCGAGGACGCCAAGGACAAGGTGATGATGGGCGCCGAGCGCCGCACCCTGGTGATGACGGAGGACGAGAAGCGGCTCACCGCCTATCACGAGGCGGGCCACGCGATCTGTGCCCTCCATGTCCCCGCTACCGACCCGGTGCACAAGGCGACCATCATCCCGCGGGGCCGCGCGCTCGGCATGGTGATGCAGCTGCCGGAAGGCGATCGCTACTCCATGGACTTCCAGCAGATGACCTCGCGTCTGGCCATCATGATGGGCGGCCGGGTGGCGGAAGAGCTGATCTTCGGCAAGGAGAAGATCACCTCCGGCGCCTCCAGCGACATCCAGGCGGCCACGGGCCTGGCCCGCAACATGGTCACCCGCTGGGGCTATTCGGATCAGCTGGGCCTGGTGGCCTATGGCGACAACCAGGAAGAAGTGTTCCTCGGCCACTCGGTGTCGCGCACCCAGAACGTCTCGGAAGCCACGGCCAACATCATCGACGCCGAAGTGAAGCGTCTGGTGCAGGCGGGTTACGACGACGCCAAGCGCATCCTCACCGAGAAGCTCGACGATCTGCACACGCTGGCCAAGGCGCTGCTCGAGTACGAGACGCTGAGCGGCGACGAGATCGTGGCGGCCATGAAGGGCATCGCCCCCAACCGCGAAGACCTCGACGCCAAGCGCCCGGCGCCGGCCAAGTCGTCGGTGCCGATCACCGCGCGCCCGGCCGATCCCGAACCGGCCTGAGCTGACGCAAAATCAAGTTGAGAAGGGCGGTTGTCGCGAGGCAGCCGCCCTTTTTCTTTGGGTCTCAGCCCAGGAAGATCCATCCCGGGGTCAGGGTCGAGAGCTGGACGCCGACCAGGATCATCTGGTGGCCTCCGCCCATGTCGATCAGCGTGTCCGCGCCCGACTGGCTGAGCGTGTAGGTCGTGCCGGGGTCGAGCATGACCTTGTCGCCGTCGGCCAGGTTGAAGTCGAGGACGCGGTCGATGCCGGCGTCCTGGCTGCCGTGAATCAGGTCGGCGCCCGCGCCGCCCGCCACCGTGTCGTCGCCGCGGTCGCCGGAGACGTAGTCGTTACCCGCGCCCCCGGTCAGCGTGTCGTCGCCCATGCCGCCGCGCACCTGGTCGGCGCCGTCGCCCCCGTCGAGGGTGTCGGCGCCCAGGTTGCCCCAGACGACGTCGCCGCCGGCGTCGCCCGACTGGCTGTCGTTGTCCTTGCCGCCCACCACCCAGTCGTCTCCGAGCCCGCCGGAAAGGGTGTCGTCGCCCATGTTGCCGTTGATGTCGTCGAAGGCGAAGCCGCCCCAGATCTGGTCGTTCCCCTCGTCGCCGCGCAGGTAATCGGAGGCGTCGCCGGCCGAGGCGCCGGGCGTCAGCCGGTGGATGTCGCCGTCCAGCCCGATGACGTAGAGTCGCCCGCGCCCGTCGACCGCGAAGGAGGAGAACTGGTCGAGGTCGCCGCCGGCCACCACGACTTGGCCGTTGCGGTTCAGGAAGTCCTGGGCCTGGCCGTTGACGACGGTGGTGGTCCACAGATTGGCGCTGGCGAAGTCGCCGAAGATGTAGAGGCCCTGGGCGCCGCCCGGCCCGTGGTAGACGTAGCCGCCGGTCACCGCCACGCCGCTGTAGAGCGGGGTCACGTGGTCGTAGTCGAGCACCGGATCGGTGAGCCCGGACGGGGCGACGCCGGTGAAGTTCGAGAAGCCCTCCTTGAAGCGCCAGCCGAAGTTGAGGCCGCCCGTCGTGGCGACGTCGATCTCCTCGCGCGCGCCCTGGCCAACGTCGCCGATGTAGAGCGCGCCGGTGGCGGGATCGAAGCTGTTGCGCCAGGGATTGCGCAGGCCGAGCGCCCAGACTTCGTCCGCGCCGGACCCGGTCGCGAAGGGATTGTCGACTGGGATCGCGTAGTTGCGGGTCCCGTCGGCGGGGAAGGCGTCGCTGTTCACGTCGATCCGCAGGATCTTGCCCAACAGCGAGTCCCGGTTCTGGGCGTTGTTGAGCGGGTCGCCGCCCGAGCCGCCGTCGCCCGAGGCGATGTAGAGCAACCCGTCCGGGCCGAACGCCATCCAGCCGGCGTTGTGGTTGTCGAAGGGGTGGTTGAAGCTCAGCACCGGCGTGGAGCTGGCCAGGTTGGCGTGGTCGGCGTCGGCGCGGGCGTACTCGCGCACCTCGATGTTGCCGACGGCGTTGGTGAGGTAGACGAAGAACCGCCCGTTCAGCGCATAGTCCGGGTGGAAGGCGAGGCCCAGCAGGCCCTGCTCACCGCCTGTCGCGAGGACCGAGTCGGGCACGTCGAGGAACGGCTGGGCCGCCACCTGCCCCGAGTTCGCGTCGACGATCATGATCCGGCCGGTGTGCTGCTCGACCACGAACAACCGGTCCGGGTCGCCGGGCGGTGAGACGCCGAACACCGGCGCGGAGAGGCCGCTGGCGATCCGGGTGGCCAGGATCGTGGCGCTGGCCGGGTCGAGGTCCGCCGGGCCTGAGCCGTAGACGACGTCGTCGCCTGCTCCGGCGTGGACGGTATCGGAGCCATCGCTTCCCGAGATGACGTCGGCGTTGGCGGTCCCGGCGAGCGTGTCCCGCCCGGCGGTCCCCGAGATATCCGTCATCGCGCCGTCTCCCCTCAGCCTAGATTGAGATAACGCGGGTGCGCCGCCGCGCGTTCACTCTGCGCCTGGCGCTTCGGGTCTGCTATCAAGCGGGCATGCCGCAAGCCGCTTCAAGACCCCGCGTCATGGGCGTGTTGAACGCCACGCCGGACAGCTTTTCCGACGGCGGTCGCTTCGCGGCGCCCGACGCGGCGCTGGCCCACGCGCGGCGGCTGATCGCCGACGGCGCGGACATCCTGGATGTGGGTGGCGAGTCCACCCGCCCGGGCGCGGCGCCGGTCGACGAGGCCGAGGAAATCGCCCGCGTCGAACCCCTGATCCGCGAACTGGCGGCCCAGACCAAGGCGCGCATCTCGATCGACACCATGAAGCCCGCCGTGGCCCGTGCGGCGGTGGCGGCCGGGGCGGTGATCTGGAACGACATCACCGCACTGCGCCACGCGCCCGACAGCCTGGCGACCGCCGCGGCGCTCGGCTGCGACGTCGTGCTGATGCACATGCAGGGCGAGCCCGGGACCATGCAGGCCGAGCCGCACTACGACGACGTGGTCTCCGAGGTGGCGGCGTTCCTGGCCGAGCGCGCCGAGGCGGCGATGGCCGCGGGCGTGCAGCGCGGGCGGATCTGGGTCGATCCGGGCATCGGCTTCGGCAAACACATGGTCCGGCACAACGTGCCGCTGCTGGCCGGGCTGGACCGGATCGTCGGGCTGGGGTTCCCCGTGCTTCTGGGGGTCAGCCGCAAGAGCTTCATCTCGGCCCTCGACGGCGGCGGCCGCGACGCCGACCAGCGGCTGGGCGGGTCGATCG
>JBOHKZ010000168.1:0-6720 GCA_050729355.1 Phenylobacterium sp.
GGGGGAACCCTGCCCCCAAGACCCATCCTGCAAACCCCCTCCACCACCTTGCAGGTGGTCCCCCTCCCCCTACGGAGGAGGAGAGCCGGGATCCTGGATTTCGACCGGCTTTAGTCGTCCGGTTCGCGCTTGGCCTTCATCCGCGCCTTGGCGGCCTTGTTCCGCGAGATCCACACCTTGCGGGATTCGGCGCGCGCCCGGGGGTCGGCCTTGCGATGTTCGTAGGCGAGCTCGCCCTGCAGCTTCTGGAAGCTTTGCCAGCGATCGGCGGCGAGCGTGCCATCGGCCAGCGCCGCCTGCACCGCGCAGCCTGGTTCGCGGCCGTGGGTGCAGTCGCGGAACTTGCAGTCCTCGCCGATCCGCTCGACCTCGGCGGTGATGTCGGCGAAAGCGGCCTCGACGCCGGCGTCGGCCTCCCAAAGCGCCAGCTCGCGCATCCCGGGCGTGTCCAGGATCAGCGCGCCCGACGGCAACAGGATCAGCTCGCGGTGGGTGGTGGTGTGGCGCCCATGCGCGTCATCCTCGCGGATCGCCTGGGTGACCATCAGCTCGCTGCCGGCCAGGGCGTTGACCAGGGTCGACTTGCCCACCCCCGACGAGCCCAGCAGAACAGCCGTCTCGCCGGGCAGTAGGTGGCTGGAGAGGTCCGCAAGACCCTCGCCGGTCACCACCGAGCAGGCGATGACCGGCGCCCCGAAGGCGATCGCCTCGACGTCGGCCACCAGGGCCGCGACGTCGTCGCAGGCGTCGGCCTTGGTCAGCACGATCACCGGCTTGGCTCCGCTCTCGTAGGCGGTCGCCAGATAGCGCTCCAGCCGCCGCAGGTTGAGGTCGGCGTTCAGCGAGGCGGCGAGCAGGGCCACGTCGACATTGGCGGCCACCACCTGGACCGCGCCGCTGGGGCCGGCGGCCTTGCGGGTGAAGACGGTGGAGCGGGGCAGGACATGCTGGATGACTGCCACGTCGGCCTTCAGTTCGACCGCCACCCAGTCGCCGGTGACGGGATAGTCGCCCTCGGCGGCTTCGTGGGCGAAGCGGCCGGAGATGCGGCTCTCGGTTTCGCCCTGGTCGGTGATCAGCCGGAAGCGGCCGCGTTGCTGGACGGTGACGCGGGCCGGGACCAGGCCCTGCGTCGCGAAGGGTGTGAAATCGTCTTGGAGCGAGCCGCTCCAGCCATAGGCGCTGAGCAATGTCAGGGTTTCCTTGAGGGTTCGAAGCCAATCAGGCGTCGACCGTGGAATCCCGACTTTTCGAGAGGATCCGCTGTCTTAGACAGCGCGCACGGCGACGCGGCGAAGGGCTGTGGCAATGGGCGTCGACATCACATCCTCCTCGTTCCAGGCGCGTCAGTGCGTGCTGGGAGCTTGGCGACAACCGGTCGGCGGGTCAAGAAGGAGGATCAGTTGGAGACCGCGTGATGTCCGAGCCGCTCGACGTCGTGATGAACGACAAGACCCACCGCTTCGAGGTGACGCTCGGCGACGAGACCGCCTTCGCCGAATACGAACTCCTGCCGGATGCGATCATCCTGCCGCACACCGTGGTGCCGGACGCCTTCGCCGGGATGGGGGTCGGCAGCGCGCTCGCCAAGGCGGCCCTGGGCTACGCGCGCGATCATGGACTGAAGGTGAAGCCGACCTGCAGCTTCATGGCCGGCTACATCACCAAGCACCCGGAATATCACGACCTGGTGCATCCGCGTTTTCGCGAGAGGCTGGGGATCAGGTGAGGGGCGCCGCCCGCCCGCCTAGGACCAGCCGAGCGCGGCCTCGCCGCGAAGGATCGCTTCCACGGCCGCCGTGTGCTTGCCGCCCTCGCCGTCGTGCAGGACGAGAGGCGGCAGCAGTTTCAGCGGCGCCTTGCCGGTCTTGATCGCCCGGACCAGCACCCGCTTGGCCGGCTGATCGGCGAAAGGGTGGATCGGCAGCACCTGGACGGAGCCCGCCTTGGGGTCCAGCAGGCCCAGGATGTCGCCCAGCCGGTCGGCGCGATGGATCAGGGTGATCGTCCCGCCTTCGCGCACCGCCTTGGTAAGGAAGCCGATCCAGGCCTCCAGTCCGTCGTCGGACATCCAGGCGCCGCGCCGCTCGGCCGCCGGCCCGCGCAACGCGTCGGGGTCGTCGAAGAACGGCGGATTGGTGATGGCCGCGTCGAACGGCTCCAGGCCCAGGGTGGAGAAACGCACCGCCACGTCGCCCTCGACCACCTCGACCCGTTCCTGCAGGCCGTTCAGCGCGATGTTCTCCCGCGCCAGCGCCAGCGCCCCTGCATCGCGCTCGACGCCTGTGAAAAGCGCCCCCGTCCGGCGCATTGCGGCGGCGAGCAGCGCGCCGCCAGCCCCACAACCGGCCTCGATCACTCGTGCGCCGTCGCCCGCATCGCAGGCGGCCGCCAGCAGGGCCGCATCCAGCCCCGCACGGTATCCCCGCACCGGCTGGCGCAGCACGACCCGACCGTTCAAAACGCGGTCTTCGGTAGTATCGTCCATGCTGGAGGCCTCGAAGTAACGTACTGGGTGCGCGGGCGTCGCTTGACCGTGCCCTATCGCGTCACCATTGTCCCTCGCAACGGCATCTGCCTCCCCTGATCGCCGTTTAGCCAGGAGTTCGAGGTCCGCTTTGGACGTCGCCACACGCACAGCCGTCGCCCAAAAGCCGCCGTCGCTCGACGGCTTGCTGGAGCTTGCCGCCCCGGATATGGCCGCCATCGACGCCCTGATCCGGCGCCATATGGAGAGCCCGGTGCCGGTGATCCCGGCGCTGGCGGACCACCTGATCGCCGGATCGGCGAAGCGTCTGCGTCCGCTGCTGACCGTGGCCGCCGCCCGGCTGGCGGGCGCGCGGGACGACGCCTGCCTGAAGCTGGCCGCCGCGGTGGAGTTCATCCACACCGCGACCCTGCTGCACGACGACGTGGTGGATTCCTCGCAGTTGCGGCGCGGCCGGGTGGCTGCTCACCTGATCTGGGGCGCGCCCTCGTCCGTCCTGGTCGGTGATTTCCTGTTCGCCCGCGCCTTCGAGCTGATGGTCGGGGCGGGATCGATGCCGGCCCTGGAGATCCTGGCCCGCGCCAGCCGCGTCATCGCCGAGGGCGAAGTGCTGCAGCTCACCCGCGCGCACGACCTCGACCTGTCGCAGGACGTCTATCTCGAGATCATCAAGGCAAAGACCGCCGAGCTGTTCGCCGCCGCCGCGGAGGCGGGCGCGGTTTCGGCCGGCGCCTCGCCGGAACGCTGCCGGGCGCTGCGCAAGTTCGGCCAGGACCTGGGCCTAGCCTTCCAGCTGGTGGATGACGCACTGGATTATTCCGGCGACAGCGAGACCCTGGGCAAGAACCCGGGCGACGACTTCCGGGAGGGCAAGGCGACCCTGCCGCTGCTGCTGGCCATGGTCCGCACGGGCCCGACCGAGCGTGAGTTCTGGATCCGAACCATCGACCGGCGCGACCAGACCGATGCCGACTTCCAGCGCGCCCGCGAGCTGATGGTCCAGACCGGCGCGCTCGACTCCACGCTCGAGCTCGCCGCCGGATACGCCGCCACGGCCAAGGCCGCGCTGGCGGACTTCCCCTCGAACAGCTGGCGGCCCGCCCTCGAAGACCTCGCCGACTTCGCGGTCGCCCGTAGGGCCTAGGCCTCCGTCGGCAGTCCGACCTAGGAACCCATGCTCGCCTCGCACGCTCTAGCGCGTCCGAGGGACCAAGCATGTTTTCTGGATTGAGACTTTCCGCGATTGGGCAATTCACGCCCGAGTTTCCCGACGCCGAGGCCTTGCACACGGGATTGGCGCACTGGAACCACCGCCGCTTGGCGGTGCAGGCGCCGCATGCTGACTGGCAGGCGGAGCTGAACCAGGACCAGCGGATGCTGCGGCTCGAGGGCGCCTTCGTCGAGGCGTTCCGCGCCCACGTCGCGCCGCTCGTGGCGGACGCGCCCAGCGATCCGGACGGCTTCATCGCCTGGTTCGAGGCGCTAAGGGACTCAGGCCCCGGCCAATGGGATCCGCTGTTCGGGTGGCTGGAAGTCGACGCCAGCCTTGAGCAGATGCGGTGGTTCCTGACCCAGGAGGCGGCCGGCGAGGCCGGCTTCGACGACCTTGTCGCCATGACCCAGGTGAAGCTGCCTGCCCGGCCGAAACTGGAACTCGCCCGCAACTACTGGGACGAGATGGGCCGCGGCTCTGAGGCCGGCATGCACGGGCCGATGCTGGAGCGCACGGTGCAAGGTCTGGGGCTTCGCCCGACCATCGACGGCACGCTCTGGCAGTCTCTGTGCCTCGCCAACGCCATGACCGCCTTCGCCACCACTCGACGATACACCTACCAATCGATCGGGGCGCTGGGCGTCGTGGAACTCACCGCGCCGACCCGCGTCGCCTGCGTGGACCTCGGGCTGAAGCGCCTGGGCCGCTCGCCCGAACAACGCAAATACTTCGCCCTCCACGCCCACCTGGACGTCGAACACTCAAGGGCCTGGAACGCCGAGGCGCTGGTCCCGCTCGTCAGCGAGACGCCCGAGTGCGCCCGCTACATCGCCGAGGGCGCGATGATGCGCCTGATCTGCGGCGAGCAGTGCTTCGACACCTATCGCGCCCATCTCTGGGCGCACACTCACCCGGTGGTTTACGCGGCGGAGTAGGGCGCTAGCCCGGCCCGATCATATTCTCCGGACGCACGAGCACATCGAACTGCTCGTTGGTGACGTAGCCGCCGCCGACGGCCTCTTCGCGCAGGGTCGTGCCGTTCTTGTGGGCGGTCTTGGCGATCTTGGCGGCGTTGTCGTAGCCGATGGTCGGCGCCAGCGCCGTCACCAGCATCAGCGAGCGCTCGAGGTTGGCCTTGATGTTGTCTTCGCGCGCCTCGGTCCCCACCACCATGTGGTCGGTGAAGGAGATGGCCGCGTCGCTCATCAGGCGGCAGGACTGCAGGAAGTTGTAGGCCATCACCGGGTTGAAGACGTTCAGCTCGAAGTGGCCCTGCGAGCCCGCGAAGGCCATCGCCGTCTGGTTGCCCATGATGTGGGCGCAGACCATGGTCAGGGCCTCGGCCTGGGTGGGGTTCACCTTGCCCGGCATGATCGAGGAGCCGGGCTCGTTTTCCGGCAGGGCCAGTTCGCCCAGGCCCGCGCGAGGACCGGAGCCCAGGAACCGCAGGTCGTTGGCGATCTTGAAGAGCGCGCCGGCCGCCGCGGTGAGCGCGCCGTGGCTGAACACCATGGCGTCGTGGGCCGCGAGCGCCTCGAACTTGTTGGGGGCGGTGATGAAGGGCAAGCGGGTGATCGCCGCGATCCGCTCGGCGACCTTTTCGGCGAAGCCCACGGGGGCGTTCAGCCCGGTGCCCACCGCCGTGCCGCCTTGTGCGAGCTCATAGAGGCCGTAGAGCGTGTCCTTCAGCCGGCGGACGGCCATCGCCACCTGGTGCGAATAGCCGCCGAACTCCTGGCCCAGCGTCAGCGGGGTGGCGTCCTGGGTGTGGGTGCGGCCGATCTTGATGATGTGGGCGAACTGATCGCTCTTGGCCTTCAAGGCGGCGTGCAGGTGCTCCAGCGCGGGCATGACGCTGCGGGCCACTTCCTCGGCGCAGGCGATGTGCATGGCCGTCGGATAGGTGTCGTTCGACGACTGGCTCATGTTGACGTGGTCGTTGGGATGGACCGGCGTCTTGGAGCCCATCACCCCGCCCAGCATCTCGATGGCGCGGTTCGAGATAACCTCGTTGGCGTTCATGTTCGACTGGGTGCCGGACCCGGTCTGCCAGACCACCAGCGGGAAGTGGTCATTGAGCTTGCCGTCGATGACCTCCTGGGCGGCGGCCACGATCGCCTCGGCGATCTTCGGGTCCAGGCGGCCGAGCGCCATGTTGGCCTCCGCCGCGGCTCGCTTGACCACGCCGAGCGCCTTGATCACCGGGATAGGCTGCTTTTCCCAGCCGATCTTGAAGTTCTGCAGGCTGCGCTGGGTCTGCGCGCCCCAATACCTGTCGGCAGGCACTTCGATCGGTCCGAAGGTGTCGGTCTCGGTGCGGGTCGCGGTCATTGCAGGTCTCCAGACGGCAGGCGGGGCCGGTTTAGCGAGACAGAGCGAGACTGCAAAGCGTTCGCGCCTTATGGGTCGCCCCGATGGACGACGCCTGGACCCAGCACGGCAAGGTTCGCGCCCGCGAAGGCGACGGCGTGATGGAGGTCGTGGTCGACGGCCTGACCACCCAGGCCAAGTACTACAAGCCCCTGATCTACGAGTTTTTCCGCAAGGCCTGGCGCGGCTCGCGGCCGGCCTGGGGCGAGTTCGCGGTGGAAATCCACATGGAATACGTCGGCGACCCGCCCTGGCTCGACCTCGACAACCTGGCCAAGGCGATCCTCGACGCCATCAAGGGCTATGCCTTCCATGACGACGCACAGGTGGCGCGGCTGTTGGTGGAGCGCAAGCCGGGCGAGCGCGAACGGATCGTCGTCAACGTTCGGCGGCTGCCCGATCCGCCGTCGAAGGGCGGAGCCTAGCCGTGATCGCCGTCGTCGAGACGGACGACCTCGTGCGGTTGAATTTCCTCAAGGCGGTGCTGGAGGACGCCGGGTTGCACCCGTTCATCTTCGACAGCCATTCCGCCTACCGCCAGCTGCCCAACCGCCTGATGGTGCCGGAGAGCGATGTCGAGCTGGCCCGGCTCCTGATCGCGGAAGTCGACGGGGAAGCCTGAAAGCGAAACGGCCGCGCCCTGGTGGGG
>JBOHKZ010000169.1:0-9473 GCA_050729355.1 Phenylobacterium sp.
AACCTCGACCTCAAGGAAGCCGGCACGATCACCCAGTCGCTGGACCAGGCCGGGGTGAAGTATGAGGTGAAGGGCGACGGCTCCACGATCATGGTGCCGCGCGACCAGGTCGCCTCGACCCGCCTGATGCTCTCCTCCAAGGGCCTGCCGACCGCCGGCTCGGTGGGCTACGAGATCTTCGACAGCAACAACACGCTGGGCCAGACCGACTTCGTCCAGCAGCTGAACCGCCAGCGCGCCCTGGAAGGCGAACTCGGCCGCACCATCCTCAGCCTCGACGGCATCACCTCGGCCCGCGTCCACCTCGTGCTGCCCAAGCGCCAGCTTTTCGACGAAGAGGCCGAACAGCCCTCCGCGGCGGTCTCCATCGGCGTCGGCGGGCGCGAACCCACCGCCGACCAGGTGCGCGCCATGCAGAACCTGGTGGCCGGCGCCGTGCCGGGCCTGAAGGCCGACCGCGTCACCGTCATCGACCAGCACGCCAAGACCCTCTCCGGCGGCGACACCGGCATGGCCGCCGAGGCCGACGGCCGCAAGAGCGAGGTCGAGCAGCGCATCGCCAAGCAGGTGAAGCAGCTCGTCGAAGGCGTGGTCGGCGTGGGCAAGGCCCGCGTCAACGTCTCCGCCGACCTGGAGCTCGCCCGGATCACCCTCCAGAAGGAGAGCTTCGATCCCGACGGCCAGGTGATCCGCTCGGAATCCACCACCGACGAGAAGTCCAACGAGAACCAGTCGGACGACAGCGGCCAGGCCTCGGCCGCCGCCAACATCCCCGGCACGCCGAACCTCGGCGCGGGCTCCGGCGGCTCCGGCTCGAGCACCGGCCGCCAGGAATCCACCACCAACTACGAGATCACCAAGGAGACCCGCACCGAGGTCCGCGAGCCCGGCCAGGTGAAGAAGGTCGCCGTGGCGGTCGCCGTCGACGGGATCACCGCGCCGGCCGGCAAGAACGGCAAGCCCGGCGCCTACACCGCCCGCTCGGCCGCCGAGATGGCCCAGATCGAGAAGCTGGTGCAGACCGCGGTCGGCTTCGACCAGGCGCGCGGCGACCAGGTCACCGTGGTCAACGTCAAGTTCCCCACCGCCGAGGACCCCGACGGCGTCACCGCGGCCAACCCGCTGATGGGCTTCGACAAGAACGACATCATGCGCGCCGCCGAGGTGGCCGTGATGGCCATCGTCGCCGTCCTGATGATGCTGTTCATCGTCCGGCCGCTCCTGAAGGGCGCGATGGGCGGCGGCGGTCCGATGACCATGCTGCCGGGCGGTACGCGCCTGGTCACCAGCCCCGACGGCCGCCAGATGCAGATCACGGTCGACCCCGCGACCGGAGAGTCACTGGCGCTGCCCGCGCCCGGCAACGCCGACCTCGACCAGAAGATCGACATCGCCCGCATCGAGGGTCAGGTGAAGGCCAGCTCGGTGAAGCGCGTCTCGGAGTTCGTCGACAAGCATCCGGAAGAGTCGGTGTCGATCATCCGCACCTGGCTGCATGAATCGGCATGAGCGGTCGTCCCAAAACCAAGGCGGTCGCCGACTCGACCAAGCTGACCGGGCCTGAGAAGGCCGCCGTGGTCCTGCTGGCGCTGGGCGAAGAGCACGCCCAGGTCTGGCAGCAGCTGGACGAGGAGGAGATCAAGGAGGTCTCCCAGGCCATGGCCGGCCTCGGCACCGTCACCGCCCAGGTGGTCGAGGACCTGCTCGTCGAGTTCGTCTCGGGCATGGGCGGCGGGGCCATCACCGGCTCGGTCGAACAGACCCAGAAGCTGCTCTCCGCCATGATGCCCGGCGAGAAGGTCGACACCCTGATGGAGGAGATCCGCGGTCCGGCGGGTCGCACCATGTGGGACAAGCTGGGCAACGTGAACGAGGCGGTGCTCGCCAACTACCTGAAGAACGAATACCCGCAGACCGTCGCCGTCGTGCTCTCGAAGATCAAATCCGAGCACGCCGCGCGGGTGCTGACGTCGCTCCCCGAGGACTTCGCGCTGGAGTGCGTCACCCGCATGCTGCGCATGGAGCCGGTGCAGCGCGAGATCCTCGACAAGATCGAGCAGACCCTGCGCACCGAATTCATGTCGAACCTGGCGCGCACGTCGAAGCGCGACAGCCACGAGATGATGGCCGACATCTTCAACGCCTTCGACCGCCAGACCGAGGCCCGCTTCATCACCGCCCTGGAAGAGCGCAACCGCGAGGCCGCCGAGCGCATCCGCGCCCTGATGTTCGTCTTCGAGGACCTCTCCAAGCTCGATCCCGGCGGCGTCCAGACCCTGCTGCGCGGCGTCGAGAAGGACCAGCTCGCCCTGGCGCTCAAGGGCGCCTCCGACTCCCTGCGCGAGATGTTCTTCACCAACATGTCCGAGCGCGCCGCCAAGATCATGCGCGAAGACATGGAAAGCATGGGCCCGGTCCGCCTGCGCGAGGTCGAACAGGCGCAGATGGCCATGGTCCAGGTCGCCAAGGACCTCGCCAACAAGGGCGAGATCGTCCTGGTCGGCGCCGGCGGCAGCGACGACGAGCTCGTCTACTGATGGCCGAGCCCCACGCCAGATTCGGTTTCGACACCGTCTTCGACAACGCGGGCGAAGTGGCCTTCGCCGCGCCGCGGCCGAAGCGCACCTACACCACCGACGAGGTCGAGGCGATCAGCCAGGCCGCCCGGGCCGAGGGCGAACGCATCGCCCTGGCCGGCGTCGCCGCGCGGCAGGCCGACGCGCTGGCGGTGATCGTCGCGGCCTGCGGCCAGGCGCTGCCCAGGCTCGCCGAGGTCGCGCATTCCCATCGGGTCGGGTCGGCGGAGCTGGCGCTCGCCTGCGCCCGCGCCATCGCCGCAGCCGCCCTCGACCGCTTCCCCGAAGCGCCGGTCCGCGCCGCCCTTGAATCCCTCGCCCGCGAGATCGAGGCCGCCCCGCGCCTGGTGGTGACCGCCGATCCCGAAATGGCCGACGGCCTGCAGCGCGTGCTCGAAGAGGCCGCCGCGGCCAGTGGCTACCAGGGCGCGATCACCGTGCGGTCAGACGCGGGCTTCGCGGCCCACGCCTTCACCCTCGATTTCGGCGACGGCTCGGCAAGCTTCGATCCCGGGGCCGCGGCCGCGCGCGTCACCCAGGCCCTGCACGCGGCGCTGGCCTCCGAAGGCCTGCACGCCGAACCCCTCATCCCCGGCGTCGAGAGCTGAGCGAAAGCAAAATCATGTCCGAAACAGACGACAGACCCGGCGCAGAAATGAAACTGGACGAGTTCCCGCCCGGCGAAGGGTCGCTGCCCGAGACCCAGGTCGAGGACAAGACCGCGTCCGACCTGGCGCCGGTCTTCGACGTCCCGGTCAACATCTCCGCGGTGCTCGGCCGCGCCAGCATGTCCGTCGCCCAGCTTCTGCAGCTCGGCCAGGGCAGCGTGCTGGAGCTCGACCGCAAGGTCGGCGAGGCCATCGACATCTACGTGAACAACCGCCTCGTGGCGCGCGGCGAAGTCGTGATCGTCGACGAGCGGCTGGGCGTGACCATGACGGAAATCATCAAGGACGGCGACAACGCGGCCTAAGGCGGCGGGGTCTGAGGGAGAAGAAGAATGCGGCTTCTGGTCGTCGGTAAACTGAACGGACAGCTCTCTACCGCCGTGAAGATGGCGATGAGCGCGGGGGCCAAGGTCAGCCACGTGGAGACGATCGCCCAGGCCACCCACGCGCTGCGTGCGGGCCAGGGCGCGGACCTGCTGATGGTCGACTACGAGCTCGATATCGCGGGCCTGATCGCCTCCAACGAGGCCGAGCGGATCCGGGTGCCGGTGGTGGCCTGCGGGGTCAACGCCGACCCCACGAGCGCGGCCAACGCCATCAAGTCCGGCGCCAAGGAATTCATCCCCCTGCCGCCCGACGCCGAGCTGATCGCCGCGGTGCTGGCCGCCGTCGCCGACGACAACCGCCCGATGGTGGTGCGCGACCCGTCCATGCCGGCCGTGATCACCATGGCCGACCAGATCGCGCCCTCCGACGCCGCGATCCTGATCACCGGCGAGAGCGGCGTGGGGAAGGAAGTCATCGCCCGCTACGTCCACCAGAAGTCGCGCCGGGTCTCCAAGCCGTTCATCTCGGTGAACTGCGCCGCCATCCCCGAGAACCTCCTGGAGAGCGAACTGTTCGGCCACGAGAAGGGCGCCTTCACCGGCGCCGTGGCCCGCCGCATCGGCAAGTTCGAGGAGGCCAACGGCGGCACCCTGCTGCTCGACGAAATCTCGGAGATGGACGGGCGCCTGCAAGCCAAGCTGCTGCGCGCCCTGCAGGAGCGCGAGATCGACCGGGTGGGCGGCACCAAGCCCGTGAAGGTCGACATCCGAATCCTCGCCACCTCCAACCGCGACCTCGTCCAGGCGGTGAAGGAAGGGGTGTTCCGCGAGGACCTGCTCTATCGCCTGAACGTCGTGAACCTGCGCCTGCCGCCGCTGCGGGAGCGTCCCGGCGACGTGCTGGCTCTGGCCGAGTTCTTCGTGCGCAAATACGCCGCCGCCAACGGCATGCCGGAGCGCGCGCTCTCGGCCGAAGCCAAGCGCCGCCTGGCGATCCATCGCTGGCCCGGCAACGTGCGGGAGCTGGAAAACGCCATGCACCGCGCGGTCCTGCTGGCGTCCGGCCCGGAGATCGAGGAGAGCGCCATCCGCCTGCCGGACGGCCAACCGCTGTCGGGCGGCGATCCGCTGGCCCGCACGGCCCAGGCCGCTTCGTTCGCCGCCGAGGGCGCCACCCGCGGCTTCGTCGGCCAGACGGTGGCCACGATGGAGCAGCAGCTGATCATCGAGACCCTGGAGCACTGCCTGGGCAACCGCACCCACGCCGCCAACATCCTGGGTATTTCGATCCGCACGCTGCGCAACAAGCTCAAGGAGTACACCGAGGCCGGCGTCTCGGTGCCCCTGCCCCAGGGTTCGGCCGCGAGCGCGGCCTGATCGCCTAGATGGCCAACACCGACCTCTCGACGCGCTTCGCCAACGCGCCCTCGCCCCGCGACATGCTGGGCTGGGTGGCGCGTGGGGAGGTGGGCCTGGCGGTCGGGGTCGTCGGCATCATCGTCCTGCTGATCCTGCCGATCCCGGCGTTCCTGCTGGACATCCTGCTGGCGCTCTCGATCACCAGCGCCGTCCTGATCCTGATGACCTCGCTCCTGATCAAGAAGCCGCTGGAGTTCACCGGCTTCCCGATGGTGCTGCTGGTCACCACCCTCTTCCGGCTGGCGCTCAACATCGCCTCGACCCGCCTGATCCTCGGCCACGGGCACGAGGGCGTGCACGGCGCGGGCCACATCATCGAGGCCTTCGGCAAGCTGATGATGGGCGGCAGCTTCATCATCGGCGTGATCGTCTTCGCGATCCTGGTTCTGGTGAACTTCATCGTCATCACCAAGGGCTCGGGGCGGATCGCCGAAGTGGCGGCCCGGTTCACCCTGGACTCCATGCCCGGCAAGCAGATGGCCATCGACGCCGACCTCTCGGCGGGGCTGGTCGACGAGACCGAGGCCAAGAAGCGCCGCAAGGAGCTGGAGCAGGAATCGACCTTCTTCGGCGCCATGGACGGCGCGTCCAAGTTCGTGCGCGGCGACGCCGTCGCCGGCCTGATCATCGTCGCCATCAACATCATCGGCGGCATCCTTATCGGGGTGATCCAGCACAAGATCCCGCTGGGCCAGGCCGCCTCGACCTACACCATCATGACCATCGGCGACGGCCTGGTCAGCCAGATCCCGGCCCTGATCATCTCGATCGCCGCGGGCTTCCTGGTCTCCAAGTCCGGCGTCGAGGGCTCGGCCGACAAGGCGATGGTCACCCAGCTGGCCATGAACCCGGTGGCGCTGGGCATGGTCTCGGCCGCCGCCGGCGTCATCGCCTTCATCCCCGGCATGCCGCTGCTGCCCTTCGGCGTCATTTCGGTGGGCGCCGGCGCGCTCGCCTGGCGCCGGTCGCAGGCCGCCCTGATCCCCGAGCCCGTCGAGATCGTGCCCATGGAGGAGGCTCCCGAGGAGCCGATCACCCAGACGCTCGCCATCGACGAGATCAAGATCGAGCTGGGCTATGGCCTGCTGGGCCTGATCAACGACCTGGAGGGCCGCCGGCTCACCGACCAGATCAAGGCGCTGCGCCGCACGCTGGCCTCGGACTTCGGCTTCGTCATGCCCAGCGTCCGCATCCTCGACAACATGCGCCTGCCCTCCCAGGGCTATGCGATCCGCATCAAGGAGATGGAGGCCGGCGCGGGCGAGGTCCGGCTGGGCCAGCTGATGGCCATGGACCCGCGCGGCGGCCAGGTGGAGTTCCCCGGCGAGCATATCCGCGAACCCGCGTTCGGCCTGCCCGCCACCTGGATCGACGACAGCCTGCGCGAGGAGGCGACCTTCCGCGGCTACACCATCGTCGATCCGGCCACCGTGCTCACCACCCACCTGACCGAGATCCTCAAGGAGAACATGCCCGACCTGCTCTCCTACGCCGAGGTCCAGAAGCTCCTGAAGGACCTGCCGGCCGAGCAGAAGAAACTGGTCGAGGACCTGGTGCCGTCGATCGTCTCGGCGACCACCATCCAGCGGGTGCTGCAGGCCCTGCTGCGCGAGCGGGTCTCGATCCGCGACCTGCCGGCGATCCTCGAAGGCATCGGCGAGGCCGCGCCGCACACCGCCTCCGTCACCATGCTGGTCGAGCAGGTGCGCGGCCGGCTCGCTCGCCAGCTCTCCTTCGCCTACCGGGCCGACGACGGCGCCCTGCCGATCGTCACCCTCACGGCGGAGTGGGAGAACGCGTTCCAGGAATCGCTCATCGGCCAGGGCGAGGATCGCCAACTGGCGCTGGCCCCGTCCCGGCTGCAGGAATTCGTGCGCGGCGTCCGCGAGACCTTCGAGCGCGCGGCGCTCGCCGGCGACACGCCGGTGCTGCTGACCAGCCCCGGCATCCGCCCCTACGTCCGCTCGATCATCGAGCGCTTCCGCGGCCAGACCCCGGTGATGAGCCAGAACGAGGTCCACCCCCGCGCCCGCCTGCGAACCGTCGGAACGATCTAGCCCTTCGCCAGCCGGGCTAGCTCGGCGGCCATCAGGGTCCGCACCTGCGGCGCCGGCAGCGCCGCCAGCTCGGCGAGGCTCCGGGTCCGCCCCAGCCTCCTGGCGATCAGCAGCCCGACGAGATAGCCCCCGCGCGCCGGCCAGGCGCCCTCGTAGCCGCCGCTGAAGAACCGCCCGTAGTCGTCCGGCGACGTGGACTCCAGGCAATCCAGCAGCGCCTTGGACCAGGCCGGGACGTAGGCGTCGCCCTGTGCGTCCAGCCGCTTACCGTCCAGCAGCACATCCAGGCGTGAGGCCTTCGGGTTCATGCGCTCGCTGACGCAGGTGGCCAGGCCCTCCGCCCAGAGCACCTTGTAGATGCGCTCCGGGTCCTCCAGCGCCACGCTGGGGCTGCGTTGGGCGTGTTCGCAGTGGAACAGCTCGTGGCTGAGCAGCACGGCTAGGTTCGCGTCCGCGCCGTGGTAGCGGACGATGCCGTCCAGTCCCACGAACAGCGGCAGGACGCCCCCATGCGGCTCCAGGTGCGCGTCGAAACTGAAGAACGACGGCATGAAATAGGTGGGCGATATCTGCGGGTCGAAGGCCGGGAAGGCGCGGCGGAACACCTGCATGTTGGCCGACCAGATCGCGTCGATGCCGCCGTCCAGCCTGCGAATCGCCGGCAGCATGGGTTCGACCTGGGCCAACCAGCGTTCGATGCGCGCCGGCGTGATCTTGCCGAGCCCGGCGGCTTCGAACACCGCCCCGTTGGGCTTGAGGTATTCCTCGGCGATGCGCCGGGCCCACTCGGCCGGCGTCCCGTGCGGGGTGGCCTCCATCACCCGCCAGAACCCCGGCATCAGGTCGATGACCCCGCCGGCCCGTACGGCGCTCGCCGCGGTCTTCGCCACGCCCGACGCAATCAGTCCGGCGACCAACGCCCGCCGCGACACGCTGCCTGTACTCATCGACACCCCTCTGTGCGCCCAGGATGATCCGCAACGGCCGGACCGCCAACCCACGCCCCCGCGACCTCTGCGCCGTTGCAGCCGGGCGCCCGGGCTGATAGCCCTGCGGACCAGGGGGCGATCAAGGCTCCGGTAAGGCTTGGGATTCGGATGCGGCGACCGCTTACGCGACCTCAGGGGCCAGGTGTCGCCCTGCTCTGGGACCTGATCACCTTCGAACGCCTGATGACCAATCAGGTCATCCACCTGATCTACTGGGCGGGCCTGGCGATCATCGCCCTGGGCGCGTTCGGCACGATCGGCGCCGCGGTCGGCGTCGCGATCCGCGACCCCTTCCCGTTCGGCCTGCTGCTGGCCATTCCGGTGATCGTCGGCGGCCTCCTGGTGATGGCCGCGCTGATCCTGCTCTGGCGCTCGTTCTGCGAGTTCTACGTGGCGATCTTCAAGATCAGCGAGGACCTCGCCGTCCTGCGCTCCGACGTGGAAGCCGAGCGCGCCCGGACCGGCGGCAAGCCGCCGGTCTCCTAGGACCGACGGACATCCTGGCCACTGCACCTCTCCTCACCCGTAGGGGGAGGGGGACCGCGGAACGCGGTGGAGGGGGAACGCCGTCGCACGGCGGTCGGGCTATTCGCCCCCACGCACCCAGTGATCGATCATCCTGACGGCGGCGTCGAGGTCGTCCCGGATCAGGCTCGCGGACAATCTCAGCGTCCGAATCCCCTGAACGGCGACCCATTCGTCCCGAAGTGCGTCTCGCTCAGGATTTCCATGCAGAAAGTGCGCCTGGCCGTCGACCTCGACGGCGAGCTTCGCCCGGTCGCAGTAGAAGTCGAGAACGTACGAACCGAGGGGATGTTGTCTTCGGAAGCGCCAGCCTTCCAGGGCCTTGCGACGCAGCGCCACCCACAGGCGCGCCTCTGGCGGGGTCATCCGCCGGCGCAAGGAACGCGCGCGTTGCACCGTCGATTTCGGGGCTTCCATCGAGCTTGACCATAGCACGTATGCGGTGGCGTTCCCCCTCCACCGCGTTCCGCGGTCCCCCTCCCCCTACGGGTGAGGAGAGCGATGCAGCGAGGGCAGCATCCGAATATCGAGGAGGCAGCTAGCGAGCGGCCTTTCTGAGGCCCATTTCGTCCAGCGCCGCGGTTTCGCGGCGGGCGGTTTCCTTGGCCTCGGCGCGGCGCGCGTTCTCGACGACCTGCTCGTATTTCTTCTGCTCTTCGAAGGCGAGGTTCAGCGCGTCGCGCGCACCCATCTCCTCGATGGCGATGGCGTCGATCTCGGCCTGCACCTTGGCCTTGCGCATGCGAAGCCCGTCGGCGTAGCCGATCTGATACCAGCCGGCGGCGGCGTCCTGCCGGGCCCGCTCGGCTTCCGTCTCGCCCTCGAGCACCAGCGCCTGCAGGCGGGCCTGCGCCATCGCCTTGCGGGCCACGATCTCGCCCAGCCGCTTCTGGTGGGTCTCGACCTCGTAGGT
>JBOHKZ010000170.1:0-14568 GCA_050729355.1 Phenylobacterium sp.
GCATCGGCGCGGCCCTGGTCAAGGCGTATCGCGGCGCGGGCTATAACGTCGTGGCCAATTCCCGGTCGATCCAGCCGGCGAGCGATCCCGGGGTGCTGGCGGTCGCCGGCGACATCTCCGATCCGAAGGTGGCCGAACGGGTGATCGCCGCGGGCGTGGAAAAGTTCGGTCGGATCGACACCCTGGTGAACAACGCCGGTATCTTCACCGCCAAGCCGTTCACGGAGTTCACCGCCGAGGACTGGGCGGCCAATATCGGCACCAATCTGGCGGGCTTCTTCTTCGTGACCCAGGCCGCGGTACGGCGGATGGAAGCCCAGGGCTCGGGACACGTGCTTCAGATCAGCACCAGCCTGGTGGACCAGCCGATCAACGGCGTGCCGGCGGTGCTGGCCTCACTGACCAAGGGCGGCCTCGACGCCGCCACCAAGTCGCTGGCGATCGAGTACGCGGGCCGCGGCATCCGCGCGAACGCCGTCGCGCTCGGCATCATCAAGACCCCGATGCATCCGCCGGAGAACCACGCGGCGCTTTCCGGCCTGCACCCGCTGGGGCGGATGGGCGAAATCGACGAAGTCATCCAGGGCGTGCTCTTCCTGGAGAACGCCGCGTTCGTGACCGGCGAGATCCTGCACATCGACGGCGGCCAGTCGGCCGGCCACTGGTAGGAGGCGAAGGGCATGCCGATCGTCAACATCATGCTGACCCGCGAAGGCTCGAGCCCGGAGCGGACGGCTCCCACGGCGGAGGAGAAGGCTCGGCTGATCAAAGGCGTCAGCGACCTTCTGCTGGAAGTGTTGGGCAAGCCGCTCGAGTCCACCTTCGTCACCATCCAGGAGGTCGAGCTGGAGAACTGGGGCTGGGGCGGCCTGCCTGCGCTGGAGTTCCGGAAACAGCAGGCGGCGGCGCGAGCGGGCCCGAAGGCCTAGGCCTGTACAGCGGCGGAGGCGGTCGGCGGCTGAAATTGCCGGGCGTCCTCCGCCAACCCGCGAAACGCGTTCTTCAGGGGAGGGGCGGCGAAGTCGAGGAAGGCGCGGACCTTGGACGCTGGCATCCGGCCGGGCTGGGCGACCAGGTGAACGGGCAGTGGGGGATATTCCGCTTCGGCGAGAACGATCCGCAGGGAGCCGTCCCGCACGTGGTCGGCCAGATGGTAGGAATAGAGGCGGGTCACGCCCAGTCCGGCGACGGTCGAGGCGACGGCGGCGCGCACGCTGTTGACGACGATCCGCGGGGTGAAGCTGACGGTGCGCGGAACGGCCGATCCCGCGGCCGCCGGGAAGACCCAGCGGTCCACGCCGAAATTGGACATCGCGACGACCTGGTGCTGGGCGAGATCGGCCGGCCTCTCGATAGGAGGATGTCGCGCCAGGTAGCTGGGCGCGGCGGCGACGACCCGGCGCACATCGCCCCCGATCTTCACCGCGACCAGGGAGGAGTCGGGCAGATCGCCGACCCGCAGGGCGACGTCGACCCCTTCCTCAACCAGGTTCACGTGGCGGTTGAGCAGCAGCAGGCGCACCGATACGGACGGGTAGGCCTCGAGGAAGCTGTCGACGATCGGGCGCAGGATTTCCTCTCCGCTGATCGGCGGAGCCGAGAGGGTCAGGACCCCGTGCGGCGCCGCGCGCCCGCCGGCGGCGAGCAGGTCCGCCTCGTCCACGTCGGCCAGGATGCGGCGGCAGGCCAGGGCGTATCGCTCGCCGGCCTCGGTGAGCCGCATGGCCCGCGTCGTGCGATGAAGGAGCGCCGCGCCCACGTGGGCTTCCAGGAAGGCGATGGCCCGACTGACGGCCGCAGGAGAGCGCTTCAACACCCGCCCGGCGCCTGAGAGGCTGCCTTCATCCAGCGTCGCCACAAACACCTTCATGGCATCGAGGCGGTCCATGTCGACGGGTCCCTTTCCGGCGCAAACGTCAGCCGTTCGTCGGCACGCCGAGCCTTTCGCTCATCTTCACCAGTTCGGCCAGCGACCGCGCCTGCATCTTTTCCATGACCCGGCCGCGGTGAGCCTTGACGGTGATCTCGCTGATGCCGAGCTCGCCGCCGACCTGCTTGTTCAGAAGCCCCGAAACGACCAGCGCCATGACCTCGCGTTCGCGGCGGCTCAGGGTCGCGTGACGGTCGCGCAACGCCTGCAGAACCGCCTGTTCACCGACCGTGGCCCGGCTGCGATCCAGGGCGGCGGCGATGGCTTCCAGGAGCACCGCTTCGCCGAAGGGCTTGGTCAGGAACTCCACCGCGCCCGCCTTCATCGCCCGCACCGTCATCGGCACGTCGCCGTATCCGGTGATGAAGATAATCGGCATCTCGGTGCGCTCGCGGGCGATCCGCGACTGCAGGTCGAGACCGTTCAGGTCCGGCAGGCCGACATCGAGCACCAGGCAGTTCGGGCCAAAGGCGGGCGGACAGTCGAGGAAGGCGTGGGCGGAATCGAAGGTTCGCGCCTCCCAGCCGGCCACCTCGATCAGCGCCTCGAGCGACTCGCGCACCGACACATCGTCGTCCACGACGAACACGGTCGGTCTGCCGTCCGACATGTCCGACACCTCCGTCGCAAAGCCGAGCGCGCAGGGTACAGGCGCACGGGGGTGATGGCATTGGAGAAAATGCTAGGCCCGGCCAAGCGCCGTGTTCACCGCCTCGAGGATCGCCGTCTCGCTGAAGGGCTTGAACAGGCAGGCCACGGCGCCGCGTTTCAGCACCTGCGGGCGCACCTTCTCCACGGAGCGGGCGGTGATGAACACAATGGGGATATTGTGCTCCCGCCGGGCCAACTCCTGCTGAAGGTCGAGCCCGGACATGCCGGGCATGGCGACGTCCAGGATCAGGCAACCGGTGTGGTGCAGGCTTTCAGACGCCAGGAATTCTTCGGCGGATGCGAACGGCCGGGCTTCCAGACCGAACGACCGCAGGAGATCGGGCAGGGACTCGCGGACGGACTCGTCATCGTCGACCACCGACACAAGCTTACCCATCGCCGTCGCGCTTCCCTAGGTACGTGACGAGCGCCCGAGCCGGCATCGGCTGCGCGGGCGCCAGGATATTTCGGGCCAGTCTCGCGGCCACTCCAGCGGAGAGGCTGCGTCGTTCGCGGGCGCTCCGTCCATAGAACTTTAGTGTCGGTCAGGCGTGGCGAAGACGGTGCTCCGGGGGTATCTGTTGAGGCATGACGTCAGTGAAACCGGAAGGGATCGGGCGCGATGGGTCGAGATCCCAACCCGTTTGGGTCGACGGCTCGCAGATCTAATATGGATAGGTCGGTTACGCGATCGGATGGCGAAGGCGGGCGGCCTCAGCCACCCGTCGACGATCTGATCAAGCTCCTTGCCCTCCGCTCAGCCGGCGAAGAGGGCGACCCGCAGAACCTGGCGCAACGCGTGGCCCGCGAACTCGATCGCCGGGTCGCCGAACAAACCGCGGCGCTCACGGCGGCGAACGAAGCGCTTCGGCGAGAAATCGCTGAACACATCCGGACTGAAGGTGAGCAGCGCGCGAGCGAGCGCGACGTACGGGATGTGATCGACGGCATCCCGGCCCTGATCCTGGTCCTGTCTCCGTCCGGGGAGATCGAGCGCGCCAACCGACAGGCTCTGAGCCACTTCGGCAGGACGCTCGAAGAGATCCGGGACTCGATCACGCGCGATCTGATCCACCCGCACGACTTCGCCCGTGCGGCCGGCGCCTTCGCAGCTTCGATATCCACCGGCGAGGCGCTCGAGATGGAGCTGCGGATCCGGCGCTCCGACGGCGTCTACCCGTGGTTTCAAGTCAGGGCCCATCCGCTCAGGGGCCAAGGCGATCAGGTGGAGCTCTGGTACGTCCTCGCCACCGACATCGACGAGAGGAAGCGGGTAGAGGACGAGCTGCGCGCCCGCGAACTCAGTGGCCGCCTGCTGGTCGAAAGCATGGACAGCATCCCGGCGCTGGCCATCGTGTCGAACGAGTCCGGCGAGATCGTTTTCGCCAACCGCCAGGTGCTGAGCTACTACGGCCGGACGCTGGAGGAGGTGAAGCGGTGGCCGACGAGCGTCCACATCGTTCACCCGGACGACCTCGATCACGCAAACCAGGTGGTCTCCGATGCGCTGAGCGTCGGCGTCGCGTGCCAGGACGAGTACCGGCTTCGACGCTTCGACGGCGTGTACCGCTGGTTTGAAGGCCGCTACTCGCCGGTCAAGGACCAGGATGGCCGCATCACCAACTGGTACGTCCTGCTGGTCGACATCGACGACAGGAAGCGGTCCGAGGACGACCTGCGCCAGAGCGAGGCCTTCCTGGCCGAAGGCCAGCGCCTCAGCGCGACCGGCAGCTTTCACTGGCGGGTGGCGACGGACGAGATGATCTGGTCGGATCAGCTCTATCGGATATTCGAGGTCGATCTCGGCGCGCCGGTTACGCTGGAGCTGTTCGGCGTGCGGGTTCATCCCGACGACATTCCCATGTCAGACGCGATCATTGACCGGGCCCGGAGAGAGGGCCGCAACTTCGAGTCCGAGCATCGGCTGATTTCGCAAGACGGCTCGGTGAAGTTCGTACACCTGGTCGCCCATGCGATCCGCGACGAGCATGGCCGCCTAGAGTACCTGGGCGCCATCCAGGACGTGACACGGCGGCGGGTCGCCGAAGAGGCGCTCAACAAGGTCCGCTCGGAGCTGGCGCACGTGGCCAGGGTCCTGAGCCTGGGCGCGTTGACGGCGTCGATCACCCACGAGATCAACCAGCCCCTGGCGGGCATCATCACCAATGCGAGCACCAGCCTGCGAATGCTGGCGGCCGAGCCTCCAAACCTCGAAGGCGCCCGCGAAACGGCGCGGCGCACGCTGCGCGACGCCAACCGCGCGTCCGATATCGTGGCGCGGCTGCGGGCCCTGTTCAGCCGGAAGGAAGCCGCAACCGAGCTGGTGGACCTGAACGAGGCCACCCGCGAGGTGCTCGCGCTCTCGGCGAGCGAACTGAACCTCAACCGCGTGCTCGTCCGCACCGAATTCGCCGAAGACCTTCCGGTCGTCCGCGGCGACAAGGTGCAGCTGCAGCAGGTTGTCCTGAACCTGGTCCTCAATGCCGCCGAAGCCATGGGCGCCATCGACAACGGTCCACGCGACCTTGTGGTCACGACCGAGCGCCAGGAGCCCGGCGTCCGGCTGTCGGTGCGGGACGCCGGCGTAGGGGTCGATCCGCAGGGGGTCGAGAAGCTCTTTGAGGCGTTCCACACCACCAAGCCCGGAGGCATGGGCATCGGCCTTTCGATCAGCCGCTCGATCATCGAAGCCCACGAAGGCCGCCTGTGGGCCGAGCCCAACGAGGGACCCGGCGCGACCTTTTCGTTTGTCCTGCCCGGCCATCCCGACCGGTCCCGATGATCCCCAACCGGTACCAAAGTATCGGCGATACCTTCGTACAATGGTCGGCGGCGGATTTCCGCTGATCCTTGCTCCCGCCATTCGAATTCCCGCCGCCCGCCAGGCATTCGTTGCAGGAGACCCCCATGCTCTCGGAATTCTCGTCGTCCCGTAGGCGCTTTCTTGCCGCCTCGGTCACCACCGGCGCCTTCGGCCTCGCAACCTCAGCCTCATCGGACGCTTTCGGCCTCACGACAGAACAGCCGAGCGGCGGCGGGGGCGCAGCGGCGGGGGAGGCGGTGCGGCCCTTCAAGGTCAATATCCCCGAGGCGACACTGGCCGACATGCGGCGACGCATTCAGGCGACCCGTTGGCCGACCCGGGAGACGGTGAGCGACTCCTCGCAAGGCGTGCAACTGGCCACGACGCGTGAGCTGGCGCGCTATTGGGCGACGAACCACGACTGGCGAAAGGTCGAGGCGAGGTTGAACGCCCTGCCGCAGTTCCTCACCCAGATCGACGGGGTGGACATCCATTTCATCCACGTGCGGTCAAAGCATGCGAACGCGCTGCCGATCATCATCACCCATGGCTGGCCCGGCTCGGTCATCGAGCAGTTGAAGATCATCGACCCGCTGACCAATCCCACGGCGCATGGCGGGACCGCAGCAGACGCCTTCGACGTCGTGATCCCCTCGCTGCCGGGCCACGGGTTCTCCGGAAAGCCCGAGGTGGGCGGCTGGGACCCGATCCGCATCGCGAAGGCCTGGGCCGTGCTGATGCCGCGCCTGGGATACAAGCGCTACGTGGCGCAGGGCGGCGACTGGGGCAACGCGGTGACCGAGCAGCTTGCCCTGCTGACTCCGCCCGGACTGGTGGGCATCCACACCAATATGCCGGCCACCGTGCCGAACGACATCAACGCGCAGGCCCTGGCCAATGCGCCGCCGCCGGCCGGGCTCTCGCCCGAGGAACGCAGCGCCTATCAGCAGCTCGCCTTCTTCTACGACACGGGTTTGGGCTACGCGCAGGAGATGTCGCACCGCCCGCAGACGCTCTATGCGCTGGAAGATTCCCCGGTCGGCCTGGCCGCCTGGATGATCGACCACGACCGCAAGAGCTACGAGATGATCGCGCGCGTGTTCGCCGGTCAGCCCGAAGGCCTGACGAAGGACGACATCCTCGACAACGCCACGCTCTATTGGGTGACCGGCACGGCGGTGTCGTCGGCGCGCCTCTATTGGGAGAGCAAGCTCGCCTTCTTCGCACCGAAGGGCGTCACGCTCCCGGTAGCCGTGAGCGCGTATCCCGAAGAGCTCTACACCGCCCCGAAGAGCTGGGCGGAGAAGGCCTATCCCAAGTTGATCCACTACAACCGGCTTCCGAAAGGCGGTCACTTCGCAGCCTGGGAGCAGCCGGCCTCGTTCACCGACGAAATGCGCGCCTCGTTCCGGTCGCTGCGGACCGGCTAGCCCGCCAAGAGTTGCGCCATGCGCCGACCCCGAAAGCGTCGTTCCTCCACCGGCCCGAGAGGCGCTCGCAGCCTCCTGTGGGCCGCGGCCATCGTGCTGAGCGCAGGCGCGATCTGGCTCGTGGCCGACAACGGTCTCTTTGCACGGTGGCCTTCCGTATTGGGGTTGGGAACCGCCGCCGTTGCGGCCCAGGGCTTGCCCAGCCCGCAGCGTTCGCTGCTGGTCGCGAGCCCCTGGCTGAACACCCCGCCGCTCAGGGCCGAGGACCTGCGCGGCAAGGTCGTGCTGGTGAACTTCTGGACCTACTCGTGCATCAACAGCCTCCGGCCGCTGCCCTACGTCCGCGCCTGGGCCAGCAAGTACAAGGACCGCGGGCTCGTGGTCATCGGCGTGCACACGCCGGAGTTCGGCTTCGAGAAGGACCTGGCCAACGTCCGCCGCGCGGTCGCCGAGCTCGGCGTCAGCTATCCGGTGGTCCTCGACAGCGACTACGCGACCTGGAACGCGTTCGCCAACAACGCCTGGCCCGCCTTCTACTTCATCGGCGCCGACGGACGCGTGCATCGGCGGATGCTGGGCGAGGGCGGCTACGACGAGTCCGAACGCCTGCTCCAGAAGCTGTTGGCGGATGCCAATGGCGCGGCCGTCACCGACAAGATCGTCCCCGTCGCCGGGCAGGGCTCCCAGGCCGCGCCGGATTGGCAGCACATGGGGAGCGAAGAGACCTATGTCGGCTACGCCAAGGCGGAAAACTTCGCGCCGAAGGGCGGTTTTGCGCGGGACCAGGCGCGCGTCTATCAGCCCTCCGGCCCGCTCGCCTTGAACTACTGGAACCTGACCGGCGAGTGGTCGGTCGGCGGCGAGTTCGCGGCGCTCACCGGGACGTCCGGGGCCATCGCCTACCGGTTCCACGCACGCGACCTGAACCTGGTCATGGCGCCGGGGCCGGATGGTCGGCCCGTCCGGTTCCGCGTGCGCGTCGACGGAGCCGACCCCGGGGCGAATCATGGCTTTGACACGAACGCCCAGGGCTTTGGCCGCCTGGATGAGCCTCGCATGTACCAGCTTGTCCGACAGGCGGGGGCGGTCGCCGACCGGACCTTCGAGATCGAGTTCCTCGACAAGGGCGCCCGCGCCTATGTGTTCACCTTCGGCTAGGCGTTCCGTCGGCCGCCCAAACAACGGAATTGCCCGATGGCCCTGACCGCCGATCCTATTCGCCGCAGCCTGCTGGGCGCCGCCGCTGTCGCCATGGTCCATCCAGGGCTGGCGCGCGCCGCTGCGCCGGCCGCCGCTCCTGCATCGTTTCCGCCTTTGCGACGGATCACGGCGGACGTCCTGGACATCGCCTACGCCGAACAGGGGCCACCCAATGGCCCGCCGGTGATCCTGCTTCACGGCTGGCCCTATGACATCCACAGCTTCGTCGAGGTGGCGCCGATGCTGGCCGCCGCGGGGTTCCGGGTGATCACGCCCTACCTGCGCGGCTATGGCGCCACGCGGCTTCGCTCCGCCGACAGCCTCCGCAATGGGCAACCCGCCGCGCTCGCCCTCGACACGATCGCCATGATGGACGCGCTGAAGATCGAGAGCGCCTTCATCGCCGGTTTCGACTGGGGCGCGCGCACCGCCGACATCGTCGCCGCGCTCTGGCCGCAGCGGTGCCGTGGCCTGGTTTCGGTCAGCGGATATCTGATCGGCAGCCAGGCCGCCGGGCAGATGCCGCTGCCGCCCGAAGCCGAGTTCCAGTGGTGGTACCAGTTCTACTTCGCGACCGAGCGGGGTCGGGCAGGGTACGAGCGCAACCGGCATGATTTCGCCAAGCTGATCTGGCGGCTCGCTTCACCGCAGTGGCGCTTTGACGACGCCGCGTTCGACCGTTCTGCGGCCGCGTTCGACAACCCGGATCACGTCGACATCGTCATCCACAACTACCGCTGGCGGCTGGGGCTGGCGAAGGGCGAGGCCAGGTATGACGACGTCGAGGCTCGGCTGGCCGCGGCGCCTACGATCTCCGTCCCGACGATCACGCTCGAGGGTGACGCCAATGGCGCGCCGCATCCCGATCCGAGCGCCTACGCGAGCAAGTTCACCGGCCGCTACGCCCACCGCCTGATCCGCGGCGGGATCGGCCACAACCTTCCGCAGGAAGCGCCGCGCGCCTTCGCCGACGCCGTGATCGAGGTCGCCAAGGCGTGAGGGTACTCAGGGTCGCTGAATGCTAGGCCTTGACCGTTCGGCGCGCCGCGGCGACCTGGCTATGGAGCGCCTTCAACGCGGCGACGTAGATCTCGGAGAATGTCGGAAACGGCTGGATCGTGTCGCGTAGCACCGCGAGCGGCACGCGGGCGCGGATGGCGAGCGTGGCCTGCTGCAGCCACTCGCCCGCCTCCGGCCCAAGGGCGTACGCGCCGGTGATCTGCTCCCCGTCGCTGAGCAGCGTCATGAAGCCGTTCGAGGAGGCGTAGGCGCGCGTGTAGGTGGCGGTCTTGGCGACCTCGGACAGGCGGGCGGTGCCGCTGAAGGGCGCTTCCGCCGCGCCCACCGACGCCGCCTGGGGATCGGTGAAGACCACCCGCGGCACCGCGTCATAGTTAGCCTCCCGCGATTCACCCAGGATGTTCGCCGCCACCACCTCGCCCTGATATTTCCCGACGTGGGTCAACGGCCAGATGCCGGCGACGTCGCCGATCGCCCACACGCGCTCACCGGCGCTCAGGCGCGCGTCGACGGGGATGCCGCGCGGGTTGGCCTCGACCCCGACGGTCTCGAGGCCCAGCCCCTCGACACGGGGACGCCGACCGGCGGCGACGAGTAGCCGATCGCCCTTCAGCGTCCGGCCGTCGTTCAGGTCCACGGCGAATTCTTCGCCCTCACGCCGCGCCGCGGTCGCCTGGACGCTGAGGACGAGTTCGACGCCGTCCCGGCTCAGGACATCGCAAAGGGCCTCGCCCAACGGCTGCGGTTCGCGCGGCAGGACGTGGGCGTTGCCTTCGATAAGGACGACCTCGCCGCCAAAGCGACGAACCGCCTGGGCCATCTCGACACCGACCGGGCCGCCGCCCAGCACCAGCAGCCGGCGGGGGACCGCCTTCATGCCCGTGGCCTCGCGGTTGGTCCAAATCCCTTCGAGGCCGCGCAGTCCCGGCACCGGTGGGATGAACGGGTCCGAACCCGTCGCCAGCACCACGTGGTCGGCCGTGTGGCGCACGCCGTCGACCTCGACGACGCCCGGTCCAGCCAGCCGGCCATGCCCGCGCAGCAGAGCGACGCCGTGCTCGGCGAGCCAGCGCTCCTGGCCGGCGTCGGAATAGTTCGAGACCATGTAGTCGCGCCAGGCGAGCGCCGCGGCGACGTCCACCCGCGCCGTCGCCGCGGCCTCGTTGGCCCCGTGCACGGCTTCGCCCGGGCGCAGCAGCGTCTTGGACGGGACGCAGGCCCAGTAGGAGCACTCGCCGCCAACCAGCTCACGCTCGACGAGTGCGACGCGCAGGCCGCCCTCGGCCAGCGCGCCAACGCAGTGCTCGCCCGGCGAACCGCCGCCGATCACGATGACGTCGTAGCTGCTCACGTCGGCAGTTCCTTACCGGCCTGCTCGGCCACCATGTACGAGGCGTACCAGTCGGGCCAGTTGGCGTCCCGGGCGCCGAGGCGCTTCTCGTGCTCGCCGTGGGCGGTCTCGGCGCGCCGCATGGCGTTCGCCAGATCCGCGGCCGTGGCGTAGCTCGTCGCGTTCGAGTCGATCCGACCCGGCAAGCGGCTGGTGATCTCCTGCAGCAGCCAGCCGTTGCCGTCCGGATCGTGGAACGAGGCGAACGATCGGTAGGTGCCGCGGTCGGGATCGGGACCGCTGACCCTGGCCCGCCCGAACAGGAAGGGCTCGTCCGGGCCGGAATGCCGGTCGGCGGCGCCGTGGAACACCTCGCTGATCTTGACGCCGCGCCCCTGCAACTCGCTGCGGGCCGCCTCGATGTCCGAGACGATCAGATAGAGGCCCTGGGCAGAGCCGGGCGCCGCGGCGGTGACGTTCCTGCCGAAGATAACGGAGCACCCGGAGCCGGGCGGCGTGAACTGGATCACACGGAAGTCGTCGCCGGCGGCGAACTCCGCATCCAGCCGCCAGCCGAGGGTCTCGTAGAACGCTTTTGCGCGGTCGACGTCCGACACCGGTATGACGACGATTTCTAGCTTGAAATCGGCCTTGCGCTGGACCGAGGTCGCGCCTTCGCGCACCTGAGCATCACTCATGTCACGCTCCCTAGGATGGCCCGGAGACAGCATGCCCGCAGGCGCACGGATGGGAGCTAACGCATGCGGGCGAGGCAATTGCACTAAGGTATTGATGGGGTCCCGGCCCGCCCTGCCAGGCGCAGTGGACGCCTAGGTTCAGGTGCTAGGGCAGCAGGTGCATGATCCACTGCAGGCCGACGGCGGCGGCCAGCAGCAGACCGGCCATGCATGCGAAGCAAAGGGCGCTCTCGGCAAGGGTCTTGGGCGGATGGTTGGCGGGCGCCTGAAAGGCCATCGATATCCTCCTTTTGCGCCGGCCCGCTCTCGAGGGCTTGCCGTTCGCGAAGTGGAGCATGCGCCGAATATTTGACCGCGACCAGAGGGTTGGCGATCAAGACTTGGCGCCTGGCGATGTACGGGGCGCCTTCACAAGCGGATGCTGCAGCACAGCAATCGGGACCTGGCAGGTCGTTTTCCGATCCGCGGGCTGGCCGAAGCATCCACGACACCCTCGACCGAAAGGTCACGCCCAAATAGGTTCAGCCGTCAGGCTTGGCGCGCGACGGATGGTCAGCGGGAGGCCGGCGAACCCGGACCATTGTCATCTGAGGTGGAAGCGATGTCTGAACCCAAGACCGCCGGCGAGGCGCCCGAATCCGTCGTCGTCGAAGAGACCCGTGGCGGCGGCCGCTACCAGGTCGAGGTCCGGGCCGGCGGCGTGAGCTTCCTGGCCGACGAGCCCGTGGCGTCCGGCGGACTGGGTTCGGGGCCAAATCCCTATGATCTGCTGGGCGCGGCTCTGGGCGCGTGCACGGCGATGACCCTGCGGCTCTATGCCGACCGCAAGGCCTGGCCGTTGGAACGGGTGAAGGTGCTGGTCAACCATGAGAGGTCAGGTCTCGACGCCCGCGACCAGTTTATTCGCGAGATCCGGTTGGAGGGCGCCCTCGACGAGGCGCAGCGCACGCGGCTGCTGGAGATCGCCAACCGCTGCCCGGTGCACGGCACGCTCGAACGCGGCGCCGACGTGCGCACGACACTGATCGACTTCGAACCGGTCCCGGAGCCGGCTGAGACCGACATCGATCAGCACATGCGTGACATGTGCGAGGCCTGCGTGGACCTGGGCGGATCCTAGACGCGATTCCCGTCGATCCAACGCCATCCGCGACCACTTCGCCTCGAAGAACTAGGCCTAGAGCAGCGCCATGATCGCGTCGGCGGCCCGCCGCGAGGCGCGGCAGCCGTTGTCGTCGAAGGTGTAGGCGAAGCTTTCCATCTGTTCGGGGGCGTACAGGGGCAGGGTCTGCCGCGCGCCGTGCACATCGATCATGAGCTTGTCGATGGTGTCGATCACCGGACCGAACCGCCAGTGGCGGTAGCTCTCGTCGCCTGCCCAATGCACGCCGTTGGCGTTGAGGAACAGGCATGGACGGGGCCGGCGGATGAATTCGTAGACCTGACTGCTGACGTCGCCGAGGTAGAGGTCCGCGAGCGTGGTGTAGGTCATGTCGATCGCCGCACAGGAGCCCAGGTCGATATGGATGCTGGGGTGGCCTCGGAACGGCGCCAGGGCAGGGACATCGGCCGCGGTTCGGCCTTCGAACAGGCGCACGTGCGGTGCAAAGACCAGATTGTAGTCCTGCTGGTCCGCGAACGCCGCCAGCACTTCGGGGCCCCATCTTGGCCAGGAACTGATGCTAGACGCGAAGTGGGGATTGTAGAGGACGACCGGGCGGTCATGAGCGAACGGCGGCGGCCTGAGCCGGGGAAGCGCGTCGACCACGTCGAACTTCGGATAGCCCACAACGGCGCAGGCCTCCGGTGTGACGAGGCCCTCGTCCACCATGCGGTCGCGCTGTTTCGCTCCGGCTGCGAACACGAGATCGAACAGGCCGAGCCGCTTTTCGAACGGGCCCTCGCGGTCGCCGGCCCCGTGTTGGGTGTAGACGAGCTTCTGTCGCGAAGGCCCCAGCCAGCGTAGCGCGGTGGTCGTCCGCTCCGGCGCCACCAGCATGTCGAACCGCCCCAGGCGCCAGGCGTTCGCCGCCAGCATCGGCAGTTTCGGCGGCGTTTGCCCGGCCTTGTGGGCGCCACGCAACCAGGCGGGACCGAGCAGGGCCCAGGTGAGCGGCGCGCCGCCGAGCGCCGTCACGATCGAACGTGCATAGGCGAGGCCGTCTTCGTTGGTCGCCAGCACAGAGACGTCGATATCGGCCCGTGCGCGGGCCAGTTCGACGGCGACCGAGATGCTGTGAAGGACCTGATGGGCCTGCGCGATGTAGAGGAAGCCGACCCGCGCACGATGCGGCCCGCTCCGTTGTCCCAGCTCAACCATCGACGCAACCGCCCCACCTGACGCCCCGTCGAGATGACGCCGCGGCGGCGGGAGCTCCTCATCGCGCCGGCCTCACGCGGTGGTTGGGAAACCGCAATGTTCGGGACATGGCGGGCGAACGGCGCGGCGCGCAGGTTGGGCGGCTGTCGCGGGGGCTGTTCCCTCGTGCGGGATGCGGGCAGGGTCGCGCGATGAAGCTGCTCATTGTCGAAGACGATCGGGAGGCCGCCGCCTACCTGCGCCGAGCGCTCACGGAAGCCCGGCACACCGTCGATGTCGCCGCCTCGGGGCGGGACGGGCTACTGCTGGCGGCCGGCGAACCCTACGACGTCATCGTCCTCGACCGCATGCTGCCGGAGCTCGACGGGCTGGCGATCCTGCGCACGATCCGCGCGGCCGGCGTGAAGACGCCGGTTCTCCTGCTGACGGCGCTTGGCGGCATCGACGACCGCGTGGAGGGCCTGGAGGCCGGCGGCGACGACTATCTCGTCAAGCCGTTCGCCTTCGCCGAGCTGCTGGCGCGGGTCAACGCGCTCGCCCGCCGTCCGCCGACCCAGGAGATGCGGACCGAACTTGCCGTCGCCGATCTCAAGCTCGACCTCCTGAAGCGGACGGTCAGCCGGGCAGGCCAGCGCATCGACCTGCAGGCTCGCGAGTTCCAGTTGCTGGAATACCTGCTGCGCCACGCCGGCCGCGTGGTCACCCGGACCATGCTGTTGGAGAGCGTCTGGGATTTCCACTTCGACCCCAAGACCAACATCGTCGAGACCCACATGAGCCGGCTGCGCGGCAAGGTCGATCGCGGTTTCTCGCACGAGCTGATCCACACCGTGCGCGGCGCGGGCTACGTGCTTCGCGAGCCGTAGTCGTGTTCCGCTCCACCAGCCTGCGCCTTGCGGCGCTCTACACGACGGTCTTCGCGATCTCGGTCGTAGTGCTTGGCGTGATCACCCTGTTCGCGACCCGGCAGGCGCTCGCCGAGCAGTTCGACACGCGAATTCGCGCGGAGTCGGCGGCGCTGACCCAGGAGTTCCGGTCCGAGGGTCTGGATGGCGTCGTCCAGGCGGTGCGCGAGCGGGACATGACGCCCGGCGCCTTGGACTACGGTCTGCGCGGCCCGAGCGGCGCTCCCCTCGGCGGGCGTCTCGGCGGCGCGGTGGCCGCCATGGGCTGGTCGACGGTGCGC
>JBOHKZ010000171.1:0-10981 GCA_050729355.1 Phenylobacterium sp.
CCACCAGGCCGATCCGCTGGAATTGCGCCACGCAGGTGTCGACGATGGCGACGGTGGCGCGGAGCTCAGCGGACAGCGCCTCGGCCGACCACCAGCGGGCGGGGTCGCGGCGCAGGGCCAGGATCACTTCCAGCGCCCACACCGAGGCGATGTGGGCGCGGATCAGCTGCGGGAAGTCCAGGCCGCCGGGCGCCAACGCTAGCCGGCCGGTCCGTCGGGCGACTCCGCGTCGGCGGGGAGCGGCGGCAGGTCGAGTTGCTCCAAGGCCGTCAGCAGATCGGTGAACGCCGGCATGGTCGTCTTCAGCTGCCGAAGGTTCTTGCGGGAGATCGTCTCCAGGACCTGTTCGCCCGCCCGGGTCAGGGTGAGGAGGATCCGTCGGCGATCGTGGGGGGAGGCCCCGCGCGCGACCAGGCCGCGATCGACGAGGCGGCCAACGAGACCGACGGCGCTGTGGGGCTTGATGAGCAGGCAGGCCGCCAGCTCACTGACCCGCATCGCCTCCTCGCCCTCGTGCGCCTTGATCGCCAGAAGCGCCTGGTGCTGCTGCGGCGTGATCGCCTGGGCGACGGCGCCCGCCTCGCTGAAGGCGAGGAACCGGCGAACGGCCGAGCGAAACGCCCCGAGCGCCTGGTAGTCGGCGAGCGTCAGGGCCTTGCGCTTGGCGCGCCCGGCGCGACGCGCCTTCGGGGGGGCCGCGGCCGGTGGATCGGTCTCGGGCGCGACCTTGGCGGCGCGCTTGTCGCACGCGGTCCCCGTCTTGACGCCGGCGTCGCCGGCTTTCGAGGCCGGCGCGGGCGTCCAGGCGGCCGGTCCGGCGCGGGGGTGGTGAAGACCTTGGGGCATGCTGATCCTGCTTCGACCCCCGCATAGGTTAGATCGTGCAGCGATGCAATCTTGGCCGTTGACGCGGCCTGCTCGCAATCACGTGACTTGGCGCGGCCGGGTGTATCGCACTACGATCTTTATGTGGCGCGTTAGGGACTGGCGTCTTGCACGGCGGGGCTGGGGGGCCTCAGGGGCGCTTGGCCGGGCTCCTAGGGCCAGGGTCCCAACCTGCTGCTAGCGCGCCATGGCGCCGGGCTTCTCCTACATCCTCGGGTGAGCCCGGCGCCGCCGGCGCCGCGCTGGAAACACGAGGGAGGAAACATGGCCGTCGTCACGGACTCCAAGTCGCGCACCAGGTCGGGATCGGACCTGCCAGACAACTGGCGGATGCACGCCTGGTCGCCCTCCGGAGAGCCGCCGCTGCGCCGGTTGTCCGTGCGGATGTATGACGCAGCCTGGCGGGTCTACGCCGACGGGCTCCAGCCGCTGTCCTTCGCCAATGGCGCGCAGGCCGAGGCGCAGGCCCGCGCGCTCGGCCGCGGCTTCGCCGCCGCGGGTTTCGATGCGGCGATCGACGTGCATGACGCCGCCCAGGCGCTGGTGGGGACGGTGGTCTATTACGCCCACGAGGCGCCCCTGACGGCCTCCGAGCGGGACCAATATCCCTGGGCGGCCCGCAGGCGGCCAGGCCGCGACGGCCAGGTCGCGACGGAGGCCGGGACCCCCACGACCCCGCAGGGCGTGAACGGATGATCCTGGACCCGACCGGATCGATCCTGGTGGTGTGCGCCGACGAGGCGGCCTCGTCGTCGTTGCTGAGCTGGTTGCATGACGGTGGATTCAACGCCCTTGGACCGGTCTCGACCGCCGGCATGGCGCTGGCGCTGGCCGCGCAGTCCGCGCCGGGCGCGGCCATCCTCGTGGGCGAGACGACCGGGCGGCGCGACGCCGGCGCGCTCGCCGCCGAGCTCACCCGCATCTGGGGCGTCGATTGCCACGTGATGTCGAACCTGGCCAGGGACGACGCGGACCCGGCCGGCGCATCGGGCCTGCCGCCCGGCGTCGCACGCTAGCGACCGGCGACGTCAGCCTATTCGGCGCGCCACTCGGCCAGCACCTTGCCGTCGTCGGCGGCCTCGAAGGCGATGCGCCCGAGGCGGACGGCATAGAGACAGATGGGCTGGTGATCGCTGGACTCGCTCCAGCACCGGGCGACGCGCCCATCGGGGTAGGTGGCGAAGCGGCCCTCCAGGACCATCCGGTAGCCTTGCGCCGTGGGCGGCTCTTCGCCCTTCTCCAGCTTGAGGACCTGTTCGTAAGGTCGATCGCCCCGACGCAGGACGCGCGAGCCGCCGGCGTCGAACAGCTCGGCGAGGCCGAGGGTCTGGCCGGCCGGAGGCGTGGGCGAGGCAGGGACCGGCTGGTCGCGCTGCGGCGGGCAGGCGTCGGAATAGGACCACGGACGCGGAATCCAGAACCCCTCCACGTCCTCGATCCGGCTGGCCTGCGGCAAGGCCTGCACGAGCGGCAGGGCCGTCCAGGTGGCGGGCCGCGCCACAAGCCGGATCGTACGCTTGTCGGGGTCGAATTCGTAGAAGGCCTGCGCCGGGCCGCCCCGCGCCTGCGGGCCGTCGCAGCCGAACGGCACCCGCACCCTGAACCGCTGGCCGGCGAGCGGGTCCTTGCCCTGCAACGGCAGCTGCACGCCGGCGGCGTAGGCGGCGGCGATCGCGCTGGCCTCCTTGATCAACTCCGTGCGGTTGACAACGCCCTCCTGGGCGACAAGCGGGGCCGGGACCGAGGCGGAGGTGGCAGGAAGCGGAAGCGGCGGGGGCGGGGCCTCGCGCTTCGCGGCGGGGCGGAAAATGAGCGCCGCCAGCAGGATCGCCGCGAAGCCCGCGACGAGGCTCAGGGTGGGGATAAGGCTCAGCTTGCGGTCAGGTGACCTCGGCCTATTGTCGCTCATCTCTGCACCCTAGCAGATCATCCGGTGGTGGTTCCGATTCATATCCGACGCGACAGGCGCCGTTCGACCATCGCTTTCGCTAAGGCCTGCACGACGCTCCCGCGACCATGAGCCTGCCGCAGGTCATCGCACTTTCGGTGCTGGTCGCGGTCGTGGTGGCGCTGATCTGGGGCAGGCTCCGCGCCGACGTCGTGGCGCTGGCCGGCGCGGCCGTCCTGCTCGGCACGCGCACCGTCCGGCCTGTCGAGGTGGAGGCCGCCTTCGCCAGTCCCGCCATCATCGCCTTGGCGTCGTTGTTCGTCATCGCCTACGCCATGGAGCTTTCCGGCCTGATGGGCCTGATCATCCGCGGGGCCACACGGTTGTGCGGCCGCTTCGGGGCGGCCGGCCTTTGGATGTTCATCGGCCTGGCGGGGGCGGCCTCGGCCTTCCTCAACAACACCCCCATCGTCGTGCTCGCCGGGCCGGTGGTGCGCGACGTGGCCGAGTCGCTGAAGCTCTCGCCGAAGCGGTTCCTGATCCCGCTCTCCTACGTGACGATCCTCGGCGGCGCGTGCACCCTGATCGGGACCTCGACCAATCTGCTGGTCAACGACATGGCCCGCAACGCCGGCCAGCCGACCTTCGGGATGTTCGAGATCACACCCGTAGGCCTGATCATCGCGCTGACCGGCGGCCTCTACCTGCTGCTGTTCGGCGGCCGGCTGCTTTCGCACGCGCCGCCGGACGCCCTCGAGCCGGACCTCGGCCTGGTCCAGAACGCCCCCGGCGACGATCCCAGCCTCTTCCCGCCCGACCGGCCGTTCCAGCCGCTGGGGGCCCTGACATCGCTTGCCGTCTTCGTCGGCGTGGTGGCGGTCGCCGCCCTCGGCTGGGCGCCGATCGCGGCCAGCGCCTTCTCCGGCGCGGTGCTGCTCGTCCTGCTGCGGGTGATCAGCGTCGAGGACGCCTATCGCGGGCTTCGCCCCGAGGTGCTGTTCCTGATCGCCGGCATGGTGGTCGTCGGCCTGTCGCTGGAGATCACCGGGCTGGCGTCCAGCGCCACCAACCTGTTGGTCGCGGGCGTCCGCTCGCTGGGACCGCTGTTCGCCCTGGCGCTGCTCTATGGCGCGACCCTGCTGCTGACAGAGGTCCTTTCCAACGCCGCTGTGGCCGTCCTGCTCACGCCCGTGGCGGTGGCGCTGGCCGAAAGCCTCGGGGTCAGCCCGCGCCCGTTCATCGTGGCGGTGATGATGGCCGCGAGCGCCGCGTTCGCGACCCCGTTCGGCTACCAGACCAATGTCCTGGTCTACCAGCTGGGCCGCTACAGCTACTTGGATTTCGTCAAGATTGGCGCGCCGCTCAACCTGCTGACCTGGGCGGTCGGCCTGGCCGTCATTCCGCACTTCTTCCCCTTCTAGACTGGCCGCCTCAGCAGACGATCACGGGGGTCCGCCACGCCCAGAGGCCCTCGGTCTCCATCCGCGAGAGCGAGAGGGTCGGGTCCGAGAACAGGACCGGCCGGGAGATCATGATCAGGTCTACCGCGTGGGTGCTCATGTACTGCGCCAGGCCGCGGGCGACATCGCGCGCCGGCAGCGCGAACGCCTCGTCGTTTCCGGACGGCAGGTTGGCCCGCGCCCAGGCGAGCTTCGGCGCGGCTTCGGCGTCCTCGGCGATCACCACGAGATCGGCCTCGAGGTCCCGCAGGCCGGGATGCGCACGCATGACCTCGACCGAGCGACGATGCGTCGGGTCGGCGTCGAGTAGGGCGAGCGCGCGGTG
Organism: Phenylobacterium sp.; assembly: GCA_050729355.1. GTDB lineage: Bacteria > Pseudomonadota > Alphaproteobacteria > Caulobacterales > Caulobacteraceae > Phenylobacterium. The sequence goes on from JBOHKZ010000171.1 coordinate 4,559, forward strand.
CACCGGCAGATAAACCTTCGACGTGATGCACAGCGTCACCTCGGTGGCGCGGATCATCCCTTCGACCCGGCTCCCGAGGCCCTGCGGATCGCCCTCGGTTCCCGAGCCGCGCTTGCCCATGACGATGAGGTCCGCGCCAAGGGCGGCCGCGACGTCCGGAAACCGCCCGGCTATGATGCGGCCCTCCACCCGGGCGCCGGCGTCTCTCAGGCGATCCACAGCCGTGGCAACCATGGCCCCCGCGCCGTCGCGGCCGCTGAGTCCAGACTTGGGAGCGTCCGGGTGCTCCTCGACATGCAGCACGACCAGGTCGGCGTTGATCGGGCCGGCCAGCCAGGCGGCGTGATCGCAAACGCTGGCGGCGTAGGTCGATCGATCGATGCAGGCGAGGACGGTCGGCATGCCGCATCCAGGCGGATTTTCCGGACGGATGACAATCCCTTGTGCGGCCCGCGGTCAGCCGCCTCGGGTTGGCGCTTCCCACGAGCGCCTCAACCGGATCGATGCGCCTCAAATTCAGGGTTCAGGCGGCCCAGGGGCCACCGGGCGGCCAGGCCCTCTCGTAAGCCTCACCCTTCGCCACGGTCAGGGTCGGCGGCATGACGAGGGCGGCGATCTGCGCCTGGACGGCCGGAAAGGGGTCCGGCGCGAGCGAGATCTCCGTGCGCTTCAGGAACGCCGACCATTGGCCTTGCCTGGCGTCGGCGAACGCGGAGCTCAGCGCGGCCGGCGGTTCGGTCGGCAGCGGCGTCTCGCGGCGGGCGAAAGTGGCGGCGATGGCCTGCGCCAGCACCGACCCTTCGAAGGCGAAGGTGTTGGCGATGGCCCAGAGGTCGAAGAAGTCCTTCAGCCGTGTGTTGATCATACCGAGCGCGGTCATGGCCTGGAATTTCTCGGCGACGACCGTCTCCACCGGGTAAGCCCGAAGCTTCGGCTGAGGCAGGTCGAGGAGCGAAGGATAGTCGATGTCCCGGGCGCCCGGCGTGACCGCGTCGCCGAATCCGATGTCCACGTGGATCGGCAGACGCGCGCCGGCGAGCTCGGCCTGGAAGTCGAGGCGGACGCCGCTGTACTCGTCTTCAGGTCGGGCGCCAGTCGCGGCGATCGTGTCTGGCTTGAAGACAACGCCATCGTCCGCCGCAATCGCCATCACCTCCCGGAAAAGGCCGGCGACCTGTTCCGGATCGTTGTCCCCAAACCCCAGCAGGTCCAGGTCGCCGGTGGCGCGGTAGGGCGTCGGCGTCCAAAGGCTGAAGAGCATGGCCCCCTTCAGGACGAACAGCTGTCGGTAGGGCGAGACGCTGAGTCGCCAGAGCAGCCGCTCGATGGCGAAGCGCGTCATCAGCAGCTGCACATCTTCCTTCCGCGCCCGCGCCTGCGCCGTCAGGCGGGCGCGGGCCGAGGCGGCCATATCCTTCGGCTTGCCGGTCACGCCAGCGCTTCGAGGTAGGGGCGCATGACGGTCTGGACGCGGTCGATCTCCGCGAAGCGCCAGAGCGCATCGATGGGGGGGCGCCGGTCGGCGGGCCGCATGAGATCGCGCAGCGCTTCGACGGCCACGTCGAGGCCGATCTTGTTGCGATACTTGAAGCAGTCGACGACGGTCTTTGCGGGCGATGTGATCGGCACCTGCACCTGGTCGATCTCATGCCGTTCGACCCCCTCGCTGAGGGCGCGGCCGCTGGCGCGGATGACCCGGATCTGGACCGGGGCGCTGGTCGGCGACCAGTCCTTGGGCCCCAGAAGCATCCAGACGGCGTGCGGCGTCTGGGTCGTAAGGCCGTGGAACTGGAGGGCGGAGAGGAGGCCGATGACGCCGCGGGGCTGAATGCGGGCGGCCTCCGCCAGGCTGGTCGCGGCGTGCACGGGCGAGTCGGCGAGGCGATAGAGTCCGCGCCCGACCTGCAGGAAGACGCCTTCCTCGGTCAGGCGCTTTAGGTACATGCGCGGCACGCCCGCCGCGTCGAAGTCCGACCCGCGGGCGATCCCACGAGCCCGGGCGACGTCGATGGCGTGCTGGCGATGACCTCTCGGGCTCATGCGAGGTGTTATAAATCCTCATCGAATGTTTGCAAAGACCGAGTTTTTGTAACTAACCTGCGGACCCGGCCGGGGGCCTCGGAGGTGCGGCGGGCGACGCGCGCCCGAAGCAACACGCCCATGTGCATGGGCATGTGGATGCGCCGTCCCATGTTTGAGATGGCGACTACCGCCCACCTCGGTCACCTGTCCACGGCGCGGTCTTTTGCCGGCGTCCGGCCAACCGGCGCGAACCGCGCGCCGCGCTCCAGCCAGTCGGCCAGGCGGGTGCGGGCCGCGGCGAGGACGCGGTCCTGTTCGCCGGGCTCCACGATGCGGTTGCGCACGACGGCCTCGACGATCCGCAGGCGGTCGCTGGGGCCGGGCGCTGCGAGACCGTCTCGGGCCGGCTGGGTTCGCTGGGGATTCGAACGGACTGCGCGCTGTCGGCGGCGGCTGAGATCCTGCTCGTCGCGCGGCGTCGGCTGGTAGCCGCGCACCTCGAGACCGGCCGCGCGGGCGGCGAGCCAGACCTCGCGCCGGAAGGCGGTCTGGCCACGCACGTCGAGGGTGGTCCAGCCGCGATGGCCGGCGATGGCGACCAGGTCGCGGATGACGTTGGGGTCGTTGCGGTCGGTGCTGAGCCGGCGGCCCTGGTCGCGGAAGGCGGGCGCGGTCGCGGTGGCGTCGACGTAGAAGCCGAGGCCAGGGCCGCCCTGCGGGTCGGTGTAGTAGCGGCGGCGCAGGCGTTCGGGCACGTCGCCAAGCTTGGTCGACGCGCGCGGCGTGTCGGTCTGGAGCTGGTTCAGGGTGCTATCGGCGATGGTCGGCCTCCTCCGGAGTCAGCTGGGCGGATGCGTCGATGAAACGGTCGACCCAGGCTTGGATGGCGTGCGGGCTGGCGCCGGCCGGCGGCAGCGGCTCGAGGCCTTCGGCGGCGAGGACGGGCGCGATGGCCTCGAGGGTCAGCGGGTCAATCGACGCGCTCGCGGCGGCGGGCAGGGCCGGCGGCGGGTCCGCGGCGGGAACCGGGACCGCCGGAATCGAGGGTGCGGGACGGATGCGCGCAGTGAAGGCGGGGTCGCGGTAGTAGGCGATCTTGCGGCCTTTTACGGGCGGCATACCGGCCTTGAGGACGATCAGGTCTGTGTCCGGCAGCTGCATCAGCTCCTGCGGCAGGAGCAGGGCGCGGCGCTGGTCGGACTCGCTGACGCTGCGGTGGCCTCGGGACAGTCCGGTGGGGCGGCTGCGCGCCGGGCTGCGGACCGTCGTGTAGCCGAGCCGTTCGGAGAGGTCGTTGGCGAGGCGCAGCTCCTTGGGTGCGAACACCACCTCGACGGCGCAGTTGGCGACGACCTCCTCGGCGAGGTCGGGGCCGTATTCGGCGCGCAGCTGCGCGGGGCTTTGCAGCACGGGCAAGAGGCGCAGGCCATAGCCCGCCACATAGGCGAAGCCCTTGGCGATGACCTCGGCGTGGCCGAGCCGCGCGAACTCGTCGAGCAGCAGCAGGACCTGCAGCGGGTGGCGGTCGGGCGTCGGGCGCTCGCGGCAGGACTGATCGACCAGCTGCTGCAGCAGCAGCCCATAGAGCGGGGCGACGCGCACCAGGTTCTCCGGCGAGGTGGCGAGGTAGAGCGAGACGTGGCGGCTGCGCAGGCTCCGCAGGTCGAGGTCGCTCGTGGCGGTGGCGGCGCAGACGCGGGGGTTCAGCCAGAGGTTCAGGCGGCTGGTCAGGGTCTGGCGGATGGAGGCGAAGGTGTTTTCCGAACCGCCGCAGAAATCCGAGAGCGCGCGGACGCAGACCGGCGAGAGCGGCCGGCCATCGGCGGCGCGGCGCGCGATCAGGGTCGGGAAACGGGTGCGCGGGTCGCCGGTGGTCAGCTCGGCGTAGAGCGCGCCGAAGGTGAAAGGCCGCTCAGGCGTTTCGGCCAGGTAGGCGCCGACGCCGACGAAGCCGGTCCGCGCCGACTCCGCCCAGAACGGGTCGGCGGCCGGCGGATGCGGGAACAGCATGGCGGCGATGCGCTGCAGCTCGTCGAGCACGGCGATCGGGTCGGCCCGGTCGATGTGGCCCAGGGGATTGTAGCGGGCCGTGCGGCCCTCCGGATCCAGCGGGTCGAAGAGCAGGACCTGCTGGCCGTGCGCGGCGCGGAACCCGGCGGTCGCCTCCCAGTTCTCGCGCTTGACGTCGAGCACCACGACCGAGTCCGGCCAGGCGAGCAGGTTGGGGATCACCACGCCGACGCCCTTGCCGGTGCGGGTCGGCGCATAGAGCATCACGTGCTCGGCGCCCCTGAACACCAGCGGCCGTCCCGCCTTGCGGCCGAGGATCAGGCCGGTTTTGGCGCGCAGGCCGGCGCGTCCGATCTCGGCTTCGCTGGCCCAGCGCGCTGCGCCGTGCAGCGGCCGGCGCAGCGCCTGGGCGATCCCCACGGCGCCTGCGAGGGCGAGCCCGCCGGCCGTGAGCCCGCCGATTTTCAGCCAGCGCTGCACCTGCGGGTCGCCGCGGTAGTACCAGAGCCAGGCGGGGACGGCGGCCGGGTCGAGATCGGCGGAGAAACGCTTGAGGCCGGCCAGGGCCACGAGGGCCGCCAGCGTGGCGAGCAGGGCGGCGGCGGTCAGCGCCAGGCCGCCGGCGCAGGCCGCCCTAAGCGGCCACGGCGCGCGGGCGAAGCGGCTCATACCAGACCTCGGTGACGCGGAACTTGCCGTCGGTGCGCTTCACCTGGACGACGATGTCGACCAGCAGGCGCAGCAGGGCGCGGATGTCGTCGCGGGCCAGGTCGCGGCCGCCCTCGCTTTCCTTGACCAGCAGGGTGAGCTGCTCGAAGGCGAGCGCCGCGCTGTCGGCGTGCAGGGTGGTGATCGAGCCGGGATGGCCGGTGTTGACGTTGCGCAGGTAGAAGAAGGCCGAGGCGTCGCGCAGCTCCTGCAGCAGGATGCGGTCGGGCCGCATGCGCAGCGCGCTTTCCAGCAGCGCCTTGGGACCGACCTGCGCCAGCCCCTGGCCGTCCTTGGCGTAGAGCAGGTGGACCACATTGCGCTGCGGGGTGACCAGTTCGCGGGTGTCCTCGATGGTCAGGATGCGTTCGGTCTCGGGGATCAGGCGGACCAGGGCTTTGGCGAGGGTCGTCTTGCCCGAGCCGGTGGCGCCGGAGACCAGGATGTTGCGGCGCGCGCGGACCGCCGCTGCGAGGAATTCCGGCCAGTCGCCGGCGTCGCGCAAGGCGGACAGTTCGGCTTCGTCGGCGCGCGGAGGCGTGGCCGCCGGCGCCACCTCGGTGAAGAAGCCCGCCTGCGCCAGGTCGGCGAGGCTGAAGCTGACGGCGGAGGGCCTTCGCAGCGTTAGCGAAAGGTGCTCGGCGGCGGGCGGCAGCACGATCTGGCACCGTTCCCCGCTCGGCAAGACCGTGGAGCAGACGGGGCGTTCCGGCGTCACGTCCTGGGCGGTGGCCGCCGCGGCCGCCACCGCCAGCGGGCGCAGCCAGGCGTCGGTGAGCTCGGGCGCCTCATGCCAGGTCCAGGCGCCGTCCCGCTCGACCGCGAACTCGCCCGGCCGGTTGACCACCAACTCGGTGACGCCGGGCGCGTCCAGGTGCGGTTTGAGCGGCCGCAGGTAGTAGTCTAGGACCGAGGTGTCGGGACTCACGGCTGGCGGGCTTTCAGGCCGTAGACCCGCGAGAAGTCGAAGTCCTGCGCGGCCTGGATCGCGACGTCCGCGCCCTGGGCCTTGCGGAGCGTCGGTGGAATGTTGGCGCCGTTCTGTACCGCGATCGCCGCGGCGTCGGAGGGCAGGCGCGCCGTGGCGCTGTGGCTGTCGTCGCCGGCGATGGCGTAGGCGCCGTCGTCGACGATCGACAGCAGCAGAGCCGCGCCGAACCGGTCCCAGAAATGCGCATCGACTTCCCCGTCGAAACCGGCGCGGCCGAGCGCATCCGCGGCCGGCGAGGCGAGGTCGATGGCGACGCCGTTGGGGGTCACCGCGCGGGTCCAGAGGATGAAGATCCGCCGCTGGCCTTGGCGCAGGCCGGTGCGGTATTCGCCGAGCACCCGCGTGCCCTTGTCCAGCAGCACGACCGCGCCATTGTCGGAATAGACGTCGCGCCCGATCAGGCAGGTGACGTAGCCGGCCGTCGAAGTGTCTAGAGCGGTCTGCAGGACGCAGGGGATCGTGGCGCCGGCGAGGATCAGGAAGTTGCGGTCACCGAGCGCGCGCGCTGTCGCCTGGCCGATCCGCGAGCCTCGCCGCAGCTGGTCGAGCTCCGTCGCCGGCTCGCCGGCCGGCAGCAGGGCGGGCACGAGGGGGCTGGCCGTCGCGGCGCCGAGCAGGCCGCCGCCGCGCGAGTAGGCCATGATCGGAGCCGTGCGCGGGTTGGTGGCGGCGGCGCGAGCGGAGGTTGGCGC
>JBOHKZ010000172.1:0-3723 GCA_050729355.1 Phenylobacterium sp.
GAGATGGCCCGCGTCCTGCTGTTCGGGCGCTTCAGCGACCTCGCCGGCTGGCGGGATCGCGAGATCGAGAGCCCTTCCCTCTCCGCCCTGCGCTCCCGGCTGGCCTCCGAAGACGCCGACCTGGGCGAGGCGCTGGCGGGTCCTGGGGTGCAGGTGGCGCTGGATCAGGTGATCGTGCGTGGCGACGCGCCGTTGAACCCGCGCACCGAGGTCGCCTTCCTCCCGCCTATGAGCGGCGGCTAAGCGGATGACCATCCGCCTCACCTTCGATCCGTTCAATCCGGGCGCCTTGCTCACCGAATTCTGCAAGGACCGCCAGGAAGTGGGCGCCGTGGCGACCTTCACGGGCCTGGCGCGGGCCGAAGCGGGCGCGACGACGATCCTCGAACTGGAGGCCTATCCCGGCTTCACTGAGTCGCGGATCGAGGACATCGCGGCGCAGGCCAGGGTGCGGTTCAAACTGGACGACGTCGAGGTCGTCCATCGGGTCGGCAAGATCGGGCCGGGCGAACCGGTGGTGTTCGTGGCCACGGCCGCCAGGCATCGCCGCGCCGCCTTCGAGGCCTGCGACTTCCTGATGGACTACTTGAAGTCCAAGGCGCCCTTCTGGAAGAAGGAGCACGGGCCGGACGGCGCGCGCTGGATAGAGCCCAGACCGCAAGACCACGCCGACGTGGCCCGCTGGGACAAGGAGACCTCGAAATGAACGTGCTGACCCCGGGCGGACGGATCAACGAGAGCCAGCCGATCAAGCCGGTGCGGATCGCGGTCCTGACCATCTCCGACACCCGCGACGAGGAGAGCGACACCTCCGGCCACGTGCTGGCCGAACGGGTGAAGGCGGCGGGCCACGAGTTGGCCGACAAGGCGATCTGCAAGGATTCCATCGTGGAGATCCGCGAGAAGATCCAGGGCTGGGTGGCCTCGGGCTTCGTCGAGGCGATCGTCACCACCGGCGGCACCGGCATCACGGGCCGCGACGTAACGCCGGAGGCAGTAGAGCCGCTGTTCGACAAGAAGCTCGACGGCTTTTCAGTGATTTTCCACATGGTCAGCTACCAGTCGGTGGGCCTCTCCACCCTGCAGTCGCGGGCCACGGCCGGGATCATCGGCGGGGTGTTCGTCTTCTGTTTGCCCGGCTCGAACGGGGCGGTGAAGGACGGCTGGGACAAGGTGATCGCCGCGCAGCTCGACAGCCGCCACGGCCCCTGCAACATGGTCGAACTCATGCCCCGGCTTTTGGAGACGTGAGCAAACTCACCCACATCGACGAGACCGGCCGCGCCCGAATGGTCGACGTCTCTGACAAGGCGATCACCGCGCGCGAAGCGGTGGCCGAGGGCTTCGTGCGGATGTCGCCCGAGACGCTGAAACTGGCGCTGGCTGGCGAGGGCAAGAAGGGCGATGTGCGCGCCGTGGCCGAAATCGCCGGGGTGATGGCGGCGAAGAAGACCTCCGACCTGATCCCCATGTGCCATCCGCTGGTGCTGTCGAAGGTCGAGGTCCGCGTTGAGCCGGCCAATGGCGGCCTCGCCGTCACCGCCCGGGTCAAGACCACCGGTCCCACCGGCGTCGAGATGGAGGCCCTGACCGCCGTTTCGGTCGCCTGCCTCACCCTCTACGACATGCTGAAAGCCGCCGAGAAGGGCATGGTCATCGAGGGGGTCCGGCTGGTCTCGAAGACCGGCGGGAAATCGGGCGATTGGATCGCTTCTTAACCCCGCTCATCCCCGCGAAAGCGAGGACCCAGGTGTTTTGGTGTTTCTGAATTCGCCATCGCAACGAGCTTGCCAGCCGGGCCGGTGCAACGAAAAAAGCCTGGGTCCCCGCTTTCGCGGGGATGAGCGGAGTGGGTGATTTGAAGCTTCTCGCCGTCGATGACGCCCGGGCCCGGATGCTGGCGGAGATCGCGCCGCTGGCCGCCGAGAGCGTTCCCCTGGCCAAGTCCATCGGCCGGGTTCTGGCCGAGGACGTCGCGGCGGTGCGCGATCAGCCGCCGTTTGCGGCCTCGGCGATGGACGGCTGGGCGGTTCGGGGCGCGGATACGCCGGGGACGCTGCGGATCGTCGGCGAAAGCGCGGCAGGCCATGGCTACGAGGGTGTGGTCGGCGCGGGCCAGGCCGTGCGAATCTTCACCGGGGCCGCCGTGCCGCAAGGCTGCGACGCCATCATCATCCAGGAGAACGCCGCGCGGGACGGAGAGGCGGTGACCGTTCCGGAGGTCGCCACGGGCCATTTCGTGCGGCCGGCGGGCGGCGACTTCGCGCAGGGCGATCTGCTGCTGAAGCGCGGGGATCGGATCGATCCGTGGCGGCTGTCGCTGGCGGCGTCGGCCGGACGCGCCGAGGTTTCGGTCTATCGCAGGCCGCGCGTGGCGGTGCTCTCCACCGGCGAGGAGATCGTCGAGGCGCCGGCCATACCCGGACCTTTTCAGATCTACGATTCCGGGGTTCCGGCGCTGGCGGCGATGATCGAGGGCTGGGGCGCAGAGGTGGTCCGCGCCAAACCCGTCCGCGACACGCTGGAGGCGGTGATCGCGGCGCTGCGGGACGCCAGGGCCGATCTGGTGGTGACGGTGGGCGGCGCCTCTGTGGGCGATCACGACCTGGTCCGCGCCGCCGGCGAGGCGCTGGGACTGTCGTTCCGGGTCGAGAGCGTCAACGTGCGGCCGGGCAAGCCGACATTCTTCGGCGTGCTGGGCGATGGACGGCGGCTACTGGGCCTGCCAGGCAACCCGGCGTCGGCCTTCGTCTGCGCCGAGATGTTCCTGCATCCGATCGTCGGCGCCTACCAGGGCGCACCCACGGCGCCGGTCAGGATCACCGCGCGGCTGGAGCAGGATCTGCCGGCGAACGGCTCACGCGAGCACTGGATGCGCGCGAAACTGACCTTTTCGGAGGCCGGGGTGAGCGTGCGACCCTATCGCGATCAGGACTCTTCTCTGGTCAGCGTCTTCGCGGCCTCGGACGCGCTCATGCGGCGCACGGCAGGGGCCGAGGCGGCTCCCGCCGGGACGGTCGTCGAGGTGTTGCCGCTGTCGCGCGCATAGCGCAGCGCCATGATCTCGCCGATCACCGAGACGGCGACTTCCCAGGGCGCCTTGCCGCCGATGTCGAGGCCGATCGGGGCGTGCAGGCGCCCGATCAGGTGCTCCGCCATGCCCTCGGCCCGCAGTTGGCCCACCCGATCGGGCAGCCGCTTGCGGGCGCCCAGCAGGCCGACGTAGCCGGCCGCCGAGGGCAGGGCCTCGCGCAACGCCGCACGGTCGGTCTCGAGGTCGTGGGTCGCGATCGCGATGGAGGTCCATTCGTCGATCCCGATGGCGGCGAACGCCTGGATCGGCTCGTCACGGCGGTAGGCCACGCCCGGGATCGGCGGCGGCGTCTCCGGACCCTTGGACCGCAGCAGGGTGGTCTCGAATTCCGATTGCGCCCCGAGCTGGGCGATGGCGAGCGCCGTAGGGTCGCCGCCGACGACGATCAGGCGCGGGACAGGATCGTGCTGGCGCAGCACCCGGACTTCAGCCCAGGGCGATATGTCAGGTCCGCACTCGCGGGAGACGCCGTCGCTGACCCAGACCACCGGCCGACGCTCGTCCTGGGCGGCCAGCAACTCGGCGAGCGCCGGATCGTCGGCCGCCACCCGCTCGACGAAGATCTCGATCCGCGCCCCGCACAGGAGCTGGATATCCGGCCAGGGGCTGCCCTGGCCGTAGACCAGGGT
>JBOHKZ010000173.1:0-3703 GCA_050729355.1 Phenylobacterium sp.
CCGCCGCCGGCCAGGCCGGTGCAGTCGTCGCGCTTGACCCACAGGTTCGGGCCGCCTCCGGACGCCGTCGCCAGCGCGTCGGTCAGCGCGGGCAGGGGCTCCAGCGGCGTGGGCAGGTGGGCGAAGCGGACGGGATTGAAGCGGGAGAAATGCATTTCCCCGCCGTACTCCACATTTGCGACGAGCGCGAGATTACGGCCGCATCTTCTTTGGCAGGGCCGCGAGTTCGGCCGGACTGAGCTTCGAAATCGATGAAACGATGCACCTCGAAGGGCCTGCCGCCGAAACGGTGATATCCAGGTCCAGTGGCTTGCAGACGTACTGCGTGCCCGCCTGATTGTTGAAGACCAGCGGGTCCGAACTCGTGGCCGAGAGCAGGCAGGAGTTGCTCATTTCGATCCGGTAGACGCCGCTGCCCGAGACGTCGAGATAGAGCGTCTTGGGCCCGCCCACGGTGTGGTTCTGGACGTCGCGGCGCTTGAAACAGGTGTCGGTGGACGGGGCCGTAGCGGCGGCGTCGACGCCGGGCGCAGAGGTGGCGGCCTGTCCGGCCGGCCCGGCGGCCCCACCGAGCGCGCCGGCCACGGTGAGGGCCGCGAGGGTGAGAAGCTTCATGGCGTTTCTCCTGTTCAGTTCTAACTATACACGCCCGAGCTTGTTCCGGCGAGGCCTAGCGTCCCTGGAACACCGGCTCCCGCTTTTCCACGAAGGCCGCGGCCGCCTCGCGGTGGTCGGCGGTGGCGGCGCTATGGACGTGATGGGTGGCTTCCAGGTCCAGGCATTCGTCGACCTCACCGGCCATGGCGCGGTTCAGGTTTTCCTTCATGTAGCGGAAGCAGACCGAGGGGCCGGCGGCGAGGCGCTGGGCGACCTCGCGCGTCCTGGCGGCCAGCGCTTCGGGCTCGACTACCCAGTTGGCCAGCCCCAGGCGCAACGCCTCGTCGGCGTTCACCCGCTCGGAGAGGAAGTAGAGCTCGCGCGCCTTGGCCGAGCCCACGAGCTGGGTCAGGAAATAGGTCCCGCCATAGTCGCCGGCCAGGCCGACCCGCGCGAAGGCGGTGGTCAGGATCGCGGTCTTGGCCATGATCCGAAGGTCGCAGGCCAGCGCCAGCGACAGGCCCGCGCCGGCCGCAGCGCCCGGCAGGGCGGCGATCGTCGGCTTGGGCATCTTGAACAGCATGCCCGCCGTGGCCCGCTGGTTCACTCTCTGGCTGTGGATCGCCTCGTCGAGGCTCGCCTGCCGGCCGCCGCCTGCGTTGCGCTCGGCCATGCCCTTCACGTCGCCGCCGGCGCAGAACCCCTGGCCCGCGCCGGTCAGCACGACGCATTTCACCTCCGGGTCCAGTTCCGCGGCCGCAAGCCGAACGGCCAGCGCCTGGTTCATCGCGTCGCTCATGGCGTTGCGCGCCTGCGGCCGGTTCAGTGTGATGGTCAGCACGCCGGCGTCTAGATCGGCGAGCAGATCGTCCGTCCCGGTGTCCAACTTGGCCATGGCGTCGGTCCTTCCCTATCGATGGTTCGGGACGAACCCTAGGCCCGGGGGTGGGCGCAACGGAAGCCCGCCTTGACCTTCCGTGGCGGCGACCCTCTAGGCTTGCGCCAAGCTTTCACGGGAGCCGGACCCATGCGCCTTCGACAGATCGCCCTGGTCGGCGAGGACCTCGCCGCCGCCGAGGCCGACATCCGCGCGGTCCTTGGCCTCGACTACGCCTATGACGATCCCGGCGTCGGCAAGTTCGGCCTGAAGAATGCGGTCTTTCCGGTGGGCGAGACCTTCCTCGAGGTCGTCTCCCCGAAACAGCCGGGCACCACGGCCGGGCGGTTGCTTGAAAAGCGCGGCGGCGACGGCGGCTACATGGTGATCCTGCAGGTCGAGGACATCGGCGAGGCGCGCGGCCGCATCGCCAAGGCCGGCGCCCGCACGGTCGAGCAGGCGGACCTCGACGGCGGGACGGTCGCCATGAGCCACGTCCACCCCAAGGATGTCGGCGGGGCGATCCTATCGCTCGACTACATGTCGCCCTGGGAGCGTTGGCAGTGGGGCGGCCCGGTCTGGCGCGACCACGTCCGCACCGATACCTCGGTGCAAATCGTCGGCGCCGAGCTGCAGGGCGAGGAGCCGGGCGTCATGGCCGGTCGCTGGGGCGCGGTGCTTGGCCTGAAGCCCGAAGCGGCGAACGGCGGCTGGCGCATCGCCCTTGACGGCGGCGAGCTGCGCTTCGTGCAGACCGCGGACGGACGCGGCGAGGGCCTCGGCCGCTTCGACGTAGCCGTGCGTGACCCGGCGGCGGTGCGCGCCGCCGCCAAGGCCCGCGGCCTGCTGACCGATAGCGGCGACGTCATGCTCTCCGGAACCCGCGTCCAGCCGGTCCAGGCCTGACCATCCCCCAAGCTGTCATCCCGGTTTCGCGAAGCGAAGACCGGGACCCATGAGCGCCAGGTAATCCGGACAAGATCGCGGCCCCGCCAGTTCGCCCCGTTCGGCTCCCTCAGCGTCCATGGGTCCCGGACACGGCTGCGCCGTTCCGGGATGACACGCGGAAATAGGGTGGTCTCACGCCGGTATCGCCTTTCCTGCAGTCACGTTCGGGCCTAACTTCCGCTTCTCCTCGGGGGGCCGCGCTTGAGCGGCTGAGAGGCGGGTGATCCCGCGACCCGTCGAACCTGATCCGGGTCATGCCGGCGAAGGGAAGGGAACGTGTCCTGCCTGACGCCCGTGGTCCAACCACCGCTCGTGAGGCCATGCCATGAACAAGCCCGTCGCCCAGCTGGAACCCGCGCAGATTCCGACCGGAGAGCGTCCCGGCTCGCGCAAGGTCTACCAGTCCGGCGTGCTCTGGCCCGATATCCGGGTGCCGTTCCGCGAGGTGGCGGTCCACCCCTCCGCCAACGAGCCGCCGCTGACCCTCTATGACCCCTCCGGTCCCTATACCGACCCGACCGTGAGCATCGATATCGACAAGGGCCTCTCGAAGACCCGGGAGCCGTGGGTGGTGTCCCGCGGCGACGTGGATCTCGTGGAGAACCCGCGCGAGGTGAAGCCGGAGGACAACGGCTTCGCCAAGGGCTCGCACCTGGCCCCTCAGTTCACCGCGCCGCGCCGCGTCTACCGCGCCAAGGCCGGCGGCAACGTCACCCAGCTGGAGTACGCCCGGCGGGGAATCATCACTCCGGAGATGGAATACGTCGCCATCCGCGAGAACCTGCGCCGCCAGGAGAGCGATCCGTTCATTCGCGACGGCGAAGACTTCGGCGCCTCGATCCCGGACTTCTGCACGCCGGAATTCGTCCGCGACGAGATCGCCCGCGGTCGCGCCATCATCCCGGCCAACATCAACCACACCGAGCTGGAGCCGATGATCATCGGCCGCAACTTCCTGGTGAAGATCAACGCCAACATCGGCAACTCGGCGGTGCTGAGCCACGTCGCCGACGAGGTCGACAAGATGGTCTGGTCGATCCGCTGCGGGGCCGACACGGTCATGGACCTCTCCACCGGCCGCAACATCCACAACATCCGCGACTGGATCATCCGCAACTCGTCCGTGCCGATCGGCACCGTGCCGATTTACCAGGCGCTGGAGAAGGTGAACGGCGTCGCCGAAGACCTGAACTGGGAGGTGTTCCGCGACACCCTGATCGAACAGGCCGAGCAAGGAGTGGACTATTTCACCATCCATGCCGGGGTGCTGTTGCGTCATGT
>JBOHKZ010000174.1:0-23790 GCA_050729355.1 Phenylobacterium sp.
GGCCGCCGCGCCATCGCCGCGGCGACGGCCTGGGCGGGACTGTCGGCGATGTCGAAGCTCGAAAAACCGAGTTCGGAGAGAAGATTTTCGACCTCGAGGGCGATGATCATCTCGTCTTCGATGATGAGCGCATGGCGCGCTTCAGTGAGCATACAGTACGCAACTCCAGCCCCCACGCCCCACGGTTGATAAAACACTCGCAATAGGTGAGTCGCCAGTTAACTTCGTCGGCGTTGCTTCGACGTCAGGCGGAACAATTGCGATTGGCCGGGATGGCCTAAGCTTGACCATGCCTAGCCGGCGTTCACGCCCGCGGCCGCCCCTCGGAAGAGCCGCTGGACGCGGACCAGCAGCATGCGGTCGTCGAAGGGCTTGGCGAGGTAGTCCCGGGCGCCCAGGCGGATGGCGCGCTCCACGTCCTGGGCGAGGTGGCGGGCGGTCAGCACCAGGGTCGGCGCTTGGTAGGACCCCGGCTTTCCCATGTATTCCAGCACGCCGAAGCCATCCATCCCGGGCATCGAAAGATCGAGGATCATCGCCTTGGGCTTGCGGTCGACAAGCGCACGGATCGCCTCGAAGCCGTTGTTGGCCGTGCACACGTTGTAGCCGGCGATCATCAGCCGGGTGGAGACCAGATCGACGATGCTCTCGTCGTCATCGACCACCAGGATCTTGCGCGAGAGATCATGCAGCGGCCGCATCGACGCCCTCCATGGCGAATACGGAGTCTGCGCCCATGGCCTGGGCGATGGCCTCCAGCATAGCCGAGGGCTCGATGGGCTTGATCACCCAGCCCTGAAACTCGTCCAGGTGGGCCATGTCCGGGGCGTCGCCGATGTTGTCGGCGGAAAAGGCCAGGATCGGCATGTCGCGGTTGGGACCCGGGCGCTCGCGGATGGCGGCCAGCGTCGCGCGGCCGTCGAGGCCCGGCATTCGCATGTCCATCAGGATGACGTCGAACGGGGCGCGTCCGGCCAGGTCGATGGCGTCGAGGCCATTGGCGGCCTCGGTCACCTCGACGCCGAACTGCTCGAGTATGGCGCGGGCCACCTCGCGGTTGTTGTCGTTGTCGTCGACGACCAGGACCCGCAGGCCCAGGAAGATATCCAGCTCCAGATCGCCGGCCGCGGGGGTGGCGACGAGTTCGGCGGGTTCGGCCGGCAACTCCAGGCGGAAGGTCGCTCCGCGGCCAAGCCGGCTGCGCACATCGAGCCGTCCGCCCATGCCGGTAGCCAGGCCGTGCGCGATGGCCAGGCCGAGGCCCGCCCCGCCCTTGGCGCGGGTGGACGAGCTGTCGCCCTGGGTGAACTGCTGGAAGAGCGTCTCGCGCTGCCCCGCGGCGATGCCTGGGCCGGTGTCGGTGACCTCGGCGAGGAGCGTGGCCGTGGCGGCGTCGTAGCCGAGCCGCAGGGTGACGCCGCCGCGGGCCGTGAACTTCACCGCATTGCCCAGTAGGCTGAGCAAAATCTGGCGCAGGCGGTCGGCGTCGATCGTGACGTGCTCGGGGACCTCGGCGGCGGTTTCGAAGCGCAGGTCGATACCCTTTTCCCCGGCCTGCAGCGCATAGAGTTCCAGCACTTCGCGCGCCGCGGCGATGGCGGAGGCGGGGCGAGGCCGAAAGACCATCTGGCCGGCTTCCAGCTTGGCGAAGTCGAGCACGTCGTTGACGATGGCCAGCAGCGAGCGCCCGGCCCCGCCGATCCGCGCTACGTAGCGGGCGGCTTCGTCGTCCAGGTCGTCACGCTCGGCCAGCAGGCCCGCGAAGCCGATCACTGCGGTCAGCGGCGTGCGGATCTCGTGACTCATGTTGGAGAGGAACTGCGACTTGGCGACCGCCGCCTGCTCGGCCTGTTCGAGAGCGTCCTGAAGCTTGCGCCGACCCGCCTGGGCCGTCGTCACCTCGCGGGTGACGTCGCGCAGGACGTTGAGGACCTCGACCGGCTCGCCTGCCGCATGCGGCAGGATCGTGGGATTGCCCCGCAGCCAGACCCAGCCGCCGTCCTTGCGGCGAAACCGGTGCTCGCGGCGCACGGTGGCGGGCGCGGGCGTCCCAGAGAACAGGCCGGCGGCGATGGTCTGGTGGGACGCCAAGTCCTCGGGATGCACGAACGCCGCTGCTTCGCGCCCCACAAGGTCGTCCGGCTCATAGCCGAGGGTCCGCGCCGCCTGCGAGGCGTAGACGATAGTTCCCGATTTATCGATACGTACGACCAGATCGGGGATGGCGTCGGCGAAGGCCTGCCACGTCAGGTCGGCGGTCAACGGCTCGACTCCGGGGCGAGAGCCACCACGCCTCGCGACATCACCTTGCCACGCATAGATTTACGTTAAGGTGAATAGATCGAGCCGATTAGAGGCCGGTCATCACCTCCTTGAGCGCGCTCCACAGGCGGTTGTTGCGGGGCTCGTTACGCGGTTCCGCGCCTCCCATGATCATGTTGTTCATCGCATAGCCGCAGCTGACGCCGGTCGGCTGGTCCATGATCCCGAAGGACCCTCCAGCCCCGCCCCAGTGGAAGCAAGTGGGCGTCGGCCCGGGATATCCCTCTCCGTCCAGCGCGAACCCCAGGCCCCAGCGGATCGCCCCGAACAGCGGATCCACCCCTTCCGCCTGTAGCGAGGACGCCTCGTCGATCAGGGCCTTGGAGAGGTAGCGGACCCCGTCGAGCTCGCCGCCCTGGGCGCCGATCGAACAGAGACGGGCGATGGCGCGACCGTTGCCGCAGCAGCCTCCGCCCGGGCTTTCGATGCTCCGGCGCTGCCACTCGGTGACACCGGCGGAGGGTATCACGCTGCCGGCGATCTGCCGCACCATCGGATTGTCGTGCGGCGCCGGCGGCGACGAGAGGAAGACTAGCGGCGACAGCCGCTCCAGATCGTCCGGCGAGGACAGCCTCAGCTGGAGATCGATATCCGCCTTCTCCGCCAGTTCCTCGCGGAAGAACTGCGACGGCAGCCGGCCATCCACGCGGCGCAGGATCTCACCCAGGACGAAGCCGAGGGTCGCGGCGTGATAGCAGACGTGGCGCTCGCCGCCGAAGCCGTGGTCCTGGGCAGCGATCAGAGCGGTCGCCGCCGGCCAGTTGGCGTAGGTGACGCCGGGGATCGGCGGATCGAACCAGGGAACGCCGGCCTGGTGGGTCAAGGCGTCACGAACCGTCACGTGCGCCTTCCCCCCGGCCGCGAACTCCGGCCAGTAGGTGGCGATCGTCGCATCGATGTCGACCAAGCCCCGATCGACGAGCATGAGGAAGCCGTAGACCAGCGCGAGCTTGCTCGTGGAATTGAGCACCACGATCGTGTCCTTCTCCCACGGCCGGGTGCGCTCTATGTCGGCGTGCCCCGCCCAGAGGTCGACGACCGGCTTGCCGTGATGGGTCATCGCCAGGGAGGCGCCCAGCTCCATGCCGTCCTCGAAGTTGGCGCGGAAGGCGTCGGCCATCGGCTGGAATCCGGGATCGCAGAACCCGTGGATCTCGATCGCCATGGTCAGGCTCCCTCGGCGGCGACGCGCAGCCTCGCGGCGGCCGGTTGCGACAGGAAAGCGTCACGGAATTCTGCGCTGGGCATCGTCGCCGCCAACGCGTCCACCAGCGCCGCCGCCGCCGCGCGATCCCGGCTGGCGCTGGCCGGGTCGTTCAAGTCGTCATGCGCCTCGGCGCGGGCGGCAAGGAGACGCCAGTGCAGGTTGCGGTAGCCGCTCGTCTCACAGAAGGCGACCTGACGGTCGGCCTCTTCCCGCGCCTCGTCCCATCGCTTGAGCCGCAGCAGGCACTGGACTGCCAACTCGCCGGCGTCCGCGGCGGTCAACGCCATGCCGCGCCCGGTGAGGAAGTCCTGCACCCGACGAGCTTCCGCAAGCGCGGCGGCCGGATCGCCCCCGGCCAAGGTCAGATGGGCGGCCCCGGCGCCTCTTGGGGGCCGGTCAGGCGCCACCCTGGCAAGCAACTCGGCCGCCTCGCGGTGCAGTCCGGCCCTGCCGCTCGCAGCCGCCAACGCGTCGACGGCGGTCTCGAGCATCCAGATGCGGTGAACGGCGCGGCAATCCGCGACCACGGCTTCCGCATCGTCGAGCGCGGCGCGCGCGGCGCCGAGCTGGCATTTGAACAGGAAGTACCCCCAGTGCTGCAGGGCGGCGCCGAACTTGTAGCCGTCGTGGGTGACTTCCTGGCCGAGCGCCTCCCAAGCCTCGCCGAACCGACCGAGCGCTATCAGCGCCAGGGCCTTGAAAGTCGGATACTGCACCGGCGGCACATCCAGACGCGCGGCCAGTTCGATGGCGCGGTCGGCGACCTCGGCGCTGCGTTCCAGGCGCCCCGCGTTGCGGGTCGGCCCGATCATCCAGAAGAGGTGTTCCTTCAGCCGGATCGGATCGCGGCGCGCCTCCAGCCGACGCAGGATGTCCTCCGACTGCGCCAGATAATCCAGCGGCGTCTCCGAAGAGGCCCGCAGGGTCATCGACGCCTGATCCAGCAACAGGCTTTCATCCTTCAGGGTCTCGGCGATCGCCTTGGACTCTGCCAGATGGCGTTTTGCGATGGGCCGATACTCCGCCCAGTAGTCGATGAAGTGGTACGAGTGCAGCAGAGCCAGGGCCAGCGCACGCTGGTCGTTGGCGGCCCGGGCCAGTTCGATCGTACGTTCGCAGGCGTCGCGCGCCAGAGCGACGTGTTCGGACTGGTCGAGCGAGAGGAGGTAGTGCGCGCTGGCGAGCAGACGCTGCGCTTCAAGTTCGAGCGGGG
The DNA here is from genome assembly GCA_050729355.1 of Phenylobacterium sp. Classification (GTDB taxonomy): domain Bacteria; phylum Pseudomonadota; class Alphaproteobacteria; order Caulobacterales; family Caulobacteraceae; genus Phenylobacterium. The sequence continues at coordinate 4,743 of JBOHKZ010000174.1, forward strand.
CGTCGCCCGCAGCCCGGGCAATCTCCAGCAAATGCTCAAGGTCTCCCAAGGCCTCGCCGCCCCGGTAAAGATCGACCAGCAGCGCCGCGCGCTGATGCAGGAGGCTGGCGAAGCCTTCGACGTCCTCACCCAGCGCCAGGCCCTGCGCCAGGGAGGCCAACGCGTCCTCGATCCGGGCGGCCCCGCGCAGGGCCAGACCGCGCATGAACTGGACGCGGGAACAGGCCGCGCGATCTTCCGGCGGCGTCACGTCAGCGGCCATATCCAGCAGCCGCAGCGCGTCCTCGAAGGCCACGGCGTCCAGCGCCCGCTGGCTGGCGGTCAACAGGAAGCGGACGGTCCGCTCGCTCTGCGCCGCCGCGCCGGCCTGATAGAGGTGGAAGGCGATCTCGCCGGCATTCTTCTCCGCCGCGGCGGGCGAGCCCTGCTCCAGCGCGTCGGCGATCCGCAGGTGCAGCCGCTGGCGTCGGGGCAGCGACAGCGCGCTCAGCAGCGTCTGGCGGATCTGTTCGTGCACGAACTGGTAGCGCGCCTCGCGGCCGACGGAGACGTCTTCCAGCAGGGCCGCGTCCTCCGCCTCTTCCAGGGCGTCCATCAGCGCGTCGTCGGCGATGTCGCCGATGCGGGCCAGGAGATCGTAACTGACCACTCGGCCCGCCACGGCGCCGGCAGTAAGCAGGCGCCGGCAGGTCTCGCTGACCTTGGCCAGGCGATGCTCGATCACCAGCCGTATGCCGCGGGGCACGTCGGTGTCGGCGATGCTGATGCCGGACCTGAAGTATCCGTCGGGCGCGAACAGCTTCTGGGATTCGTCGAGGTGCCGATAGAGCTCCTCCACGAAGAACGGATTGCCCTCGGTCTCGGCGAAGATCAGCGAGACCAGTTCGGGCGGCGGCGCCTGTTGGGCGCGGCCTTCGAGCAGCGCGGCTACGTCCGTCGCGCCGAGCCGCTTTAGAGGGATATCCTCCGCCAGGCGCTCGCGGATCAGCTCGCGCATCGTCTCGGCGAAGGGCTGGCCGGCGTCGAGATCGGTGTCGCGATAGGTCCCGATCATCAGGACGGGAGACTCGCGCAGGCGCTCGGCCAGGCGGCGAAGCAGCCGGCAGGTGGATTCGCCGGCCCAGTGCAGGTCCTCGTAGACCAGCAGCAGCGGCTGGACCCGGGCCGCCCGGTCGATGAATTCGCCGCAGCCGTGCAGGAGGTAGCGCCGTTCCTGGTCCGGCGGCAGCTCGATCGGCATCGGGATGTCGGGAAACTGCTGGCGCAGCTCGGGCATCAGCTTGGCCAGTTCCGGGGCGTTCTCACCCAGGGCGGTGCGCAGAGCCGGGCCCGGCGCCAGCCGACCCACCTGCTCGATCTGCTCCAGCAACGGCTGATAGGGCGGCGCGCCTTCCGCCAGAACACAGCGGCCGGTGAGCGCCAGCATGCCGCCTTGCCGGGCGAGCGCTTCGACCTCCTTCACCAGGCGCGTCTTGCCGACGCCCGCCTCACCCGAGAGCAACACCAGCGCGCCGTCGCCGCCGCGCGCGCGCTGGAGGAGGCCCTCCAGATGCGCGAGCTCGACAGCGCGGCCGGTGAACGGGGATTGGTTGCGGCCGCCGCGGTTGGCCAGCGGGCAGTGGCGCCGCACCGCCTCGATGAGCGGCTCCAGCGAGGCGTCCGCGGCGGTCAGGTCGACGGTCTGGGTGAGCCGAAAGGCCAGGGGCGGCCGGACCGGATCGATGGCCACCGGCGCCAGGATACCTCGGTTGAGGCCCTCGCTCGCCTCGCTGCGCACCCAGTCCGACTGCACGGAGTTTTCGGACCAGACCACCACGATGCACTTGGCCTCGTCTATGGCGGCCTCGATCTCGCGGTCGAAGGCCGTCCCGGCGTCGATCTTCCGATCCCACCAGACGCTCCAGCCGCGCCGCTCCAGCGCCTGGACCAGCGGAACCACCCGCGCGCGGTCCTGCGACGAATAGGAGACGAACACGTCCGACACGGTTTGACCTGGTCCAGTCGTTGGGAAGCTACGCGGTACGGACGCGCGGCGCCGACGGCAGTGCAGGACTGCTCAGGCGGCCGAGGCTGGATGCCTAACTGTACTGGAGCCTATGGGACGGAGGCCGGTCTGCCTTGTCAACGCCGGCCTAGGTCGGTGGCCCGGCGGCGCGGCGGGCGACGAACTCTTCGGTCGTGTTGACCTTGGGCATTGGCGTGCCGGGGACGGGCGCGCCCAGAAAGGCGCAGAGCGGGTCCCAGCCCTGGGAGACTTCATAGACCAGCAGCCGATCGGCCGGGATGGTCGCCCGGACGGCGGCGTTGTGGCGGTTGTAGACGTCGATGACGTGGTCGTGGTCGTGCATCTTCTCGTCGAACAGACGCCGGATGACCTTGCCGAACATCTCCGCGAAGGGACCGCTGGCCGCGCCGGAGGTGGCGTCGGCGAAGATCGTCGCCTGGGTGGACTTGAACCAGGCTTCCGCATCGCGCTCGGTGTGGATGATCTTGGCGTCCGGATAGGCGGCGGCCAGCTCGGCGTAGAAGGTGGCGTTGGGCCAGTCGACGGTGGAGTTGTAGCCGGCGAAGATCTTGGCCCAGTCAGGATCGCCGTCCGCCGCGTCGACCCACCACTGGGCGGCGGCCGGGTTCTTGAACACTTCGACCATGTGGTAGGTCGGGCCGAAGCCGAGCTGCTCCAGCGCCAGCTTCAGCGACATCGTCCCCGTGCGGCCGAAGCCGGAGCCGATCACCTTCAAAGTCATATCCCGCGCCCCTCCCTGGGCGGCGGGAACGTGACTCCGTTGAGCCCCCGCTACAAGGCGCTAGAGGCGCGCTGCCCGGAAGGTGTCGCAGGCGGCGGGGTTGCCGGTGGTGACGCCGGTGCGGAACCAACGCATGCGCTGCTCGGACGAACCGTGAGTGAAGCTGTCGGGCGCGACGTGACCGGTGGACTGCCGCTGCAGGGTGTCGTCGCCCACAGCAGCGGCGGCGCGCAGGCCGTCCTCGACGTCCTTGGGATCTAGCTGCACCTGGCCGCCGGAGACTTCCGGCGCGTGCGCTACCCACACGCCGGCATAGCAGTCGGCCTGCAGTTCCAGCCGGACGGAGCCTGACTCCGCGCCGCGCGCGCCCATCCGCCGGGCCTGATCGGACTGACCGAGCAGGTTCTGGACGTGGTGGCCGATCTCATGGGCGATGACGTAGGCGCGGGCGGCCTCGCCCTGGGCGCCGAACTTGGTCTCCAGCTCCTGCCAGAAGGCGAGGTCGAGGTAGACCTTCTGATCCTGCGGGCAATAGAACGGCCCCATCGCCGATTGCCCCATGCCGCAGCCGGTGCCGGTGGCCTGGTCATAAAGCACCACCGCGGCCGGCGGGCGATAGGTCTGGCCTTCCTGCTTGAAGATAGCCGTCCAGACGTCGTCCACCGAGGTCGAGACGACGTCCACGAAGCGGCCGGCCTCGTCCTTCGGCTGACCGCGGAAGCCCGACTGCTGCTCCGCCTGGGGCTGAGCGCCCTCGACGACGCTCATGGTGGTCGAGGGATCGATGCCGAAGACGAAATACCCGACCAGCGCCAGCACGACGCCGCCGATCCCCAAGCCGCCGACTCCTACAGGCCCCAGCCCGCGGCGATCCTCAATGTTGCCGGACTCGCGTCCCCCACCCCAGCGCATGCTTCAGCCCTTCGTTCGCGATCGTGCGGAACCATAACGCAGCCGGGGCCGCGATGCTCCCGCCTGTCAGCGACGGTTTGCGGCGGCGGCTCTGACCCGGGCGTTCGACGCCGCCAGGGTGCTGTCGGGTATCGAGACGAAACCACCAGGCGGAACGGCGGCCATCGGCGGCGGCGGCGTGTTGGGGTCGTAGATCGTGGGCATCGGCGGACGCTGGCGCATGGCGTCGATGTCGCGCAGCGCCTGGTTGGTCTGCTCGGTGGCTTCGAGGGTGGAGAGGCGGTTGTTCAGCTCGATCTCACGCTGCCGGGCCTGGTCGGCCTGGGCCTGAAGCTCGGCGTCGCGTTGCAGGACCAGCGCACCCGGCTGTGCGGCCGCCGGAGCGGCGCAGGCCAAGGCGATGAGGACGATCAGGGGGCGCATCGAAAGCTCCTTCTCCCCACCCCTCTCAGATGGGGGCGGAGCCGGCGGCGCGCTACTCCTTGCGCGAGACCTTGAAGCGCACGAGCTGCTCTTTCGGCGCGGTCCAGTCGGGGGAGAGTTCGACGGCCTTCTGATAGTCGAAATAGGCGGCCTTGGCGTCTTCCAGGCCTTCGTAGGCCATGGCCCGATTGTAGTAGGCCTTCGCCGGCTCATCCACGCCCAGCTCGATGCCCTTGTTGAGGTCCGCGAGGCTCTCGGGATAGCGGTGCTGGCCGATGGCGGCCGCGCCGCGGTTCACATAGCCCTCGCCCATGTCGGGCCTGATGCGCACCGCCTGGTTGAAATCGAGGACGGCGGCGTCGTAGTTCGCCCGCCGAAGCTTCATGACGCCCCGGTTGACGAACGTGCCCGCCCGGTCACGCGAGGACAGCGCCTCTTCGTCGAGGGCCCGTGTGCACATCTCCTCGAACTTGCGCTCGGACTTGCCGGTGATAGCAGCGTTGGAGCAGGCTTCCGCCAGGCCCCCGCCGATCACCGTCACCGCGGCGTTCGCCGCCGTCGAGAGGGCCAGGGTCGCCGTCAGGGTCGCGCCGACAATCAACCACTTCATCAGGGTCGCTCCATGCTCGCCGGGACAGCGGATGGAGCCGCATACCGGCGTTCGCAGGAGACTCCTCCCGCAGGGGCGCCCTGTCAACGCGCTGCAACCCAAGGTGATCGGGGCGATTATCGGTTCGTGCGGAAGCGGCGCATCTCGCGGTGCAGGATGTAGACGCCGCTGGCCGCCACGACCACGGCCCCGACGACGGTGGCCAGATGGGGCAGCTCGCCCCAGACCAAGAAGCCGATGGCCGTCGCCCAGATCAACTGGGTGTAGTCGAAGGGCGCGACGACGCCGACCGGCGCCACCCGAAGCGCCTCGGTGAGCAAAAGCTGGCCCACCCCGCCGATCAGGCCGCCAAGGATCAGCAGCACCAGGGTCAGCGGGTCGGGCGTCACCCAATGGAATGCCGAGCCCACCGCGCCCAGCACCGTGCCGGCCAGGGTGAAATAGAAGACGATGGTCGCGCCCTTCTCCGTGGCGGCGATCTGGCGGATCGCGACCATGGCGCCCGCCGCGCCCATCGCGCTGCCGATCGCCAGGGAGACGCCGACCACATTCAGGTGGCCGGGCTCCGGACGCACCATGATCAGCACGCCGATGAAGCCCACCAGCACCGCGCCCCAGCGGTGCCTGCCCACCACTTCGCCCAGGATGAGAGCGGAGAGCGCGGTCATGAACAGCGGCGAGGCGAAGTTGAACGCGGTGGCCTCGGTGAGCGGCAGGTGCTGCACGGCGGAGAAGCCGCAGACCATGCCCATCAGTCCGACGGTCGAGCGCGTCAGGTGGCCGAGCGGCCGCTTGGTCTTCAGGACCGAAAAGCCGGTGGTGCGCCAGATGTAGAGGCCGAGCGGCAGGAAGGCGAAGGCGTTGCGGAAGAAGATGATCTCGAAGACCGGCGTGCCCCGCTCGCCGGTCCACTTCACGATGGCCGACAGGCAGGCCATGCAGGCCATCGCCATCACCCGATAGGCGATGCCCAGTCCGTTGTTCTGGGTCGGAAGCTGGGAGGCGGGCGTGGTCACGGCGCCGGTTTGCGGGCCTGCGGACGACCGGTCAACGCTTGAACTCCGCCGACGACTTTGGCGCCCCTGTCGGAGTTGGGCATAGTCGCGCGTCCTTTGGCTGCGACGAGGAACCCGCCGATGCTCTACGCCCTGCTCTGCTACAATCCCGAGGAGGTCGTCTACTCCTGGACCAAGGAAGAAGACGACGCGGTGATGGCCCGCCTGGACGTGGTCCATCAGCGGCTCCTGAAGCAGGGCAAGATGGGTCCGTCCCTGCGCCTGCTGCCGACCACGGCGGCCACCACCCTGCGCAAGACCGACCCGCCCATGGTGATCGACGGGCCGTTCGCCGAGACCAAGGAGCAGCTGCTCGGCTTCTATGTGATCGACGTCGCGGACCTGGAAGAGGCCCTGGGCGTCGCGCGCGACCTGGCCAAGGCCAACCCCGGCGGCGCCTATGAGATCCGGCCGCTGCGGCTCTACCTGCCCGGAACCCTGCCGGAGGGAGTGCAGGCGGGATGAACGACCTGACCTGGATCGATGCGGCCCTGACCTCGGCGCGTCCCCAGGCGATCGGCGCGCTGCTGCGCTATTTCCGCGATCTCGACACCGCCGAGGAGGCCTATCAGGACGCCTGTCTCCGCGCCCTTAAGTCCTGGCCCGAGAACGGTCCGCCGCGCGACCCGGCCGCCTGGCTGATCATGGTCGGCCGCAACGCCGGGCTCGACGGTGTGCGCAAGAAGAGCCGGCAGACGGAGCTGCCGCCCGAGGAGACGATCTCGGACGTCGATGACGTCGAGAGCCCGATGGCCGAGCGGCTCGACGGCTCTCACTACCGCGACGATATCCTGCGGCTGATGTTCATCTGCTGCCATCCGGAGCTGCCGCCGAGCCAGCAGATCGCCCTGGCGCTGCGGATCGTCTCCGGGCTTTCCGTCCGGCAGATCGCCAAGGCCTTCCTGGTCGGCGAGGCGGCGATGGAACAGCGGATCACCCGCGCCAAGGCGCGGATCGCCAAGGCCGAGGCGCCCTTCGAGACGCCGGGCCCGGTGGAGCGCGCCGAGCGCGTCGCGGCGGTCGCCCGCATGGTCTACCTGGTGTTCAACGAGGGGTACTCCAGCCGCTCCGGCGAGGCGCAGGCGCGTGCGCCGCTCTGCGACGAGGCGATCCGCCTGGCGCGGCTTCTGCTGCGGCTCTTCCAGACCGAGCCGGAGATCATGGGCCTGGCCGCCCTCCTCCTCCTGCAGCACGCCCGCGCCGACGCTCGCTTCGATCCGGCGGGCGACGTGGTGCTGCTGGACGACCAGGACCGGTCGCTGTGGAACCGGGACATGATCGCCGAGGGTCTGGCGCTGATCGACAAGGCGCTGCGCCACCGCAGCCCCGGCCCCTATCAGGTGCAGGCCGCGGTCGCCGCCCTGCACGCCCGCGCCGGGCGGGCGGAAGACACCGACTGGGCGCAGATCGAGGCGCTCTACGCCAATCTGGAGATCATGCAGCCCTCGCCCGTGGTGACGCTGAACCGGGCCGTGGCGGTCAGCAAGGCGCGCGGGCCGGCCGAGGCCCTGGCGATGATCGAGCCGCTGGCCGAGCCGCTGGCCGGCTACTTCTATTTCTTCGGGGCGAAGGGCGCCTTCCTCCTTCAGCTCGGCCGGGCGCGGGAAGCGCGCGAGGCCTTCGACCAGGCGATCGCCCTCGCCAACACCGCCCCCGAAGCCGCCCACATCCGTCAGCAGCTCGACCGCCTGATGAAGGACAGCGCCGCCGGGGCGTGAAAGTTTTCCGGGGGCGCTGTCGGCTCTCGCGCCTCCCGTTCGTCCTAGGATCGAAGCCCGGCGAGGCCCGGCGCTAGTCAAGGGAGACCGCGATGACCACGGAGACCGCGAGCGACACGAAGCCGCCGGCCAACGCCCGCGCCAAGGGGACCGTGGTCCCCTATTTGAACCTGAAGGACGCCAGCGCGGCGTCGGAGTTCTACCAGAAGGCGTTCGGCGCACAGGAAGTGCAGCGCATGCCCGGCCAGGACGGCAAGCGGCTGCTGCACTGCCACCTCTACCTGAACGACGGCTCGCTGATGATCAGCGACTTCTGGCCGGAGAGCGGATTCCCGTACGTGGCGCCCGCCGGCTACACGATCACCCTGATCGTCTCGGACGTCGACGCCTGGTTCAAGCGGGCGGTGGAGGCCGGCTGTGAGGTGAAGATGCCGGTCGAGACCATGTTCTGGGGCGACCGCTACTGCGAGCTCTCCGACCCGTTCGGCGTGCGCTGGGCGATCAACCAGCCGGCGAACTGACGCCAGCTCCAAACCAGGGGGATATCCAATGACGAGTGAAGGAAACTCGAAGGCGATGCTGTGGACCGGCCGGGTTCTGTGGGCGATCTTCGTCCTCTTCATGATCATGGACGTGACCATGAAGCTGCTGATGCAGCCGATGGTCGAGACCGCCGGCGCGACGCTGGGCCTGCCGAAGGGAAGCGGCCTTCCCATCGGGATCATGGAGCTGGCGATCCTGGCGCTCTACGTCTGGCCGCGCACCGCCGTGCTGGGCGTGGTGCTGGTCACCGCGCTGATGGGCGGGACGGCCGCCACGCATCTCATCGCCGGCAATCCCTGGGGCGACCACATCCTGTTCGGAGTCTACCTCGCGCTGATCGCCTGGGGCGGCCTGTGGTTCAGGGATCCGTCCCTACGCGCCCTGCTCCCGCTGCGCCGGACCGCCTGACCCTGTCGATTCCCCGCCCTCCCGAACGACCAGACGGAGAAGAGAGGAGACCTAAGATGCAGCAGCATCCCACCGCCACCCGTGAGGAATGGCTCGCGGCCCGCAACGCCCTGATGGTCAAGGAGAAGGCCCGCACGCGCCTTGGCGACGCCATCGCCGCCGAACGCCGCGTCCTGCCCTGGGTCCGGATCGACAAGGAATACGCGTTCGACAGCCTGGCCGGGAAGGTCACCCTGAGCGACCTCTTCGACGGACGCAGCCAGCTCTTCAGCAAGACCTTCATGCTGTCGCCGGGCCAGCAGTCCCAGTGCGTCGGCTGCTCGCTGGAATGCGATCACATGGCCGCCCTGGTCGAGCACCTGAACGCCAACGACGTCTCCTACGTCGTGATCGCGTCCGCGCCGCTGGCGGAGATCGAGGTGGTGCGCCGGCGGATGGGCTGGACCTTCAACTGGGTCTCGTCGTTCGGGACGGAGTTCAACCGCGAGGTCGTGAACGCATATTCGCCGACCGGCCACGGCGTGGGCAGCAACCAGTCCTTCTACAAGGACGAGGACGGCCAGGTCTTCCTGACCTACGGCAATTCCGGCCGCGGCGGCGAAGGCCACATGGGCATCTATGCGATCTTCGACCAGATGGCGAAGGGGAGGAACGAGAACGGGCCGTTCTTCAGCATGACCGACTGGGTGAGGCCGCGGAACATGTACGGCCAGGGCGGCGAGGTGCAGGGGAACGGCGAATATCGCCCCGCCGCCTGCGGCTGCGACTAGATCAGCGCTTCGCCGCGGAACACCGGCACGCAGCCGCCGCCGACCGTCGAGTGGATCTCGCCGTCCTGGCGCTTGGCGGTGAGCTTCAGGCGCGACGGGCGGCCCATTTCGGTCCCCTGGCTGACTTCGTACTTGCCAGTCTGGTCGGCGGTGAGCGAGAGCAGAAGCGCGGCCAGCGCGGCGTTGGCGCTGCCGGTCGCGGCGTCCTCCCAGGTGCCTGAGAGCGGCGCGAACATGCGCGCGCGGATGCGGCCCTGCTCGCGCGAATAGAGGTGCAGCGACAGCCGCTCCGCGCCATCGGCGTACTTGTCGGCGGCTGCGCGGAAGGCGGCGAGGTTGGGAGAGGCCTTGGCGAGCGCCGCTTCGGTCAGTTGCGCGATGATGAAGCCGACGCCCACCGAGGCCTCGACCGGGCGATGCTCGGAGACCACCACGTCGGCCGGATCGATCCCGGCGCAGGCCGCGATGGTTTCCACGTCGAATTCTGTTCCCAGGCTCAGCGGCCGGGGCGCGGCGATCACCGCGCCGATCGGTGCGCCCTGGGCGTCGCGATCGACGTTGACCTCCACCACGCCGGCCGGGACCTCCAGCGTCAGCACGCCGCCCGCGCCGCGCTGGGCGAGCACATAGCCCGTGCCGACGCTGGGGTGGCCGGCGAACGGCATCTCGGCCGTGCGGTTGAAGATCCTCACCCGCGCCGTATGGGCGGGGTCGGCCGGCGGCAGGACGAAGGTGGTCTCGGAGAGGTTCATCTCCGCGGCCAGCGACTGCATCTGGGCGTCCGACAAGCCCGTGGCGTCGGTGAAGACCGCCAGCGGATTGCCGCCGAACCGGGCCTGGGTGAACACGTCGACGGTGACGAACGGATAGACGGCCATGGCTCTCCCCTCGGGCTTCGGCGGCTGTAAAGGCGCGCCGAACGCATTGCCATGACTTCGTCAGTTGGCAAAGTGACAAAATACAAGATGGGAGTGGGACGGGACCGGGTCCCGTCCCTTGGGCGTCAGCCTGCCGAGGCCTCCGCCAGCTCGACTTCGTCCAGCGTGGGGTAGTCTATGTAGCCGCGGGCGTCGCCGCCGTAGAAGGTCTCGCGGTCCTGGAGGGGGTTCAGCGGGGCGTCCTCGCGCAGTCGTCGCACGAGGTCGGGATTGGCGATAAAGAGGCGGCCGAACGAGACCAGGTCGGCGCGTCCGCTCGAGACGGCGTCGAGCGCCATCTGACGGTCGTAGCCGTTGTTCACCATCCAGACGCCGTCGAAGCGGTCCCGCAGGGCGGCATAGTCGAACGCGATGTTGTTGCGGTCGCCGCCGGTCGCGCCCTCGACCACGTGGATGTAGGCAAGCCCCAGAGGGTTCAGTCCGTCGACGACGTGGTTGAACAATGCCTGCGGATCGGAGTCCGTGGAGTCGCCGGCGGGCGACACGGGCGAAAGTCGCACGCCCAGCCGGTCCGCGCCGATCTTGTCGGCTACGGCCTTGGCCGTCTCCAGGATCAGCCGGGCGCGGTTCTCGATCGAGCCGCCATAGGCGTCGGTACGGTCGTTGGTCCCGTCGCGCAGGAAGGCGTCGAGCAGATAGCCGTGCGCGCCGTGCAGTTCGACGCCGTCGAAGCCAGCTTCGATGGCCCGGCCCGCGGCGTAGCGGAAGTCGGCGACGATGCCCGGAATCTCCGAGAGTTCCAGGGCGCGGGGTTTGGAGACGTCGACGAAGCCCTGGCCGACCACGAAGGTCTTGGTCTCGGCGCGGATCGCCGACGGGCCGACCGGCGCTTGGCCATTTTTCTGGAAGAGGGTGTGGGAGACCCGGCCGGTGTGCCAGAGCTGCAGCACGATTTTGCCGCCCTTGGCGTGGACGGCGTCGGTCACGACCTTCCAGCCGGCGACCTGGGCGTCGGAAAAGGACCCGGGCGTGTCGGCGTAGCCCTGGGCCTGGGCCGAGACCTGGGTGGCCTCGGCGATGATCAGGCCGGCGGTCGCGCGCTGGGAATAGTATTCGGCGGCGAATTGACTCGGGACCAGGCCGGGTCCGGCGCGGTTGCGGGTGAGCGGCGCCATCACGATGCGGTTGGCGAGCTTGAGGGCGCCGGCGGTGTTGGCCTCGAACAGGGCGTTGGCCGGACGGGCCGGATGAGATTTCGCCATGGGATATCCTTGGAGATGGGGTGAGCGCGATTGCGCCCCGCTGAAATTGTGCACTGCAGCATCCAGCGCAAGGGCGCCGAGCCCGCATCCTTCGTGGGATTTCATGAGCCGCCATTAGACAAACTAAAACCGCCCGAGGCGCCCGGCGGCGGCTGGAACGCCGAGCGGCGGCCGACATTGTTAGCTGGCGCCGACCGACCTATTTCCCGAAAGACCCCCACCACGCCCAAGGAGTGCGCGATGCTGAAGGACAAGGACTCCAGCGCCATCGTGGCCGTGAGCGACATCGCCCGCGCCAAGAGCTTCTACGGCGAGACCCTCGGCCTTGAGCTGCTCAACGGCAACGACGAGGTGCTCTCCTTCCGCACCGGCGGCACGAAGCTGGTCATCTATCGCTCACCCGAGGCCGGGACCAACCGCGCGAACGCCGCGGTCTGGAGCTGCCCCGAGGAGCTGGACCAGATCGTCGCCGACCTGGAGGGCAAGGGCGTGGCGTTCGAACACTATCCACAGATGCCGGGCGTGGTGCTGCGCGGGAACGTCCACCACATGGGCCCGATGCGACTGGTCTGGCTCAAGGATCCCGACGGCAACATCCTGCACCTCAACAACATGTAGGCGGCGGTCCTTGGACAAGCAGGGGACCGGGCGCACTATCGCTGAGCGTGTTTCGCCTCAGGATTCCAAGGGGGAGCGATGACGACCTCATTCCGAAGGACAACCATCCCGCTGGCTCTCGCTGCGCTCGGCGCCCTGGGGCTGTCGGGTTGCAACAAGCCGCAAGCGCCGGCGCACACGGCCACGGCGGCGGTGGCCGTGACCTCCGGGCCGGGCGGAGCCTGGACGAACGAGCCGGCCGCGACGCAGAACCTGGTCAGGTTCGACACCTTGGACTTCGACGTCTACTCGAACCAGAAGTGGGATCGTCTGAAGGAGAGCCACGCGCCGGACATCGTCGTGACCTGGCCGGATGGCCACGAAACCAAAGGCCTCGATCAGCACATCAAGGACTTGAGCTACCAGTTCACCTTCGCGCCCGACACCAAGATCAAGGTCCATCCGGTGAAGATCGCCGCCGGCGAATGGACGTCGGTCATGGGCGAGATGGAAGGCACCTTCAGCCAGCCGATGAAGACCGCTGACGGCAAGACCATCGCCCCGACCAACAGGCCGTTCAAGATCCCCATGGTCACGCTCGGACACTGGACCAAGGACGGCGTCATGGATCACGAGTGGCTGATCTGGGACAACGACGCCTTCAGCAAGCAGATCGGGCTGGCGAAGTAGCCCTCAGTCCCGGTCGGGCGCGCCCAGCGGGAAGAAGTGACGGTACGGCCGACCGCCGTCCACGGCCCGGGCGAAGGACGGACGGGCCAGCAGGCGCGCCCGGTAGGCGTGGACATTGCTGAACTGCTCCCCGATCCGGTGCGTCCAGTCGGCGTAGAACAGCGACGGCGCCGCGGCGCAGTCGGCCAGGCTGAAGGCGTCGCCCGACGCCCATTCGCGGCCTTCCAGCCAGCCGTCCAGCCAGGCGTAGGCCGTGTCCAGCATCTTGCGCGCCTCGGTCACACCGTAGGGATCGCGGGCATCGTCACTGGGGCGGATGGCGTCGAACACGCACTTGCCCTGTGGGGTCATGACGTAGTTGTCGAAGACGCGGTCGAGCATGCGGACCTCGACGGCCGCCGCCGGGTCCTTCGGGATCAGGCGGACGGGTCCGGGATGATGCACATCGAGGTGCTCGATGATGCTGGTGGCTTCCAGGACCGTGCGCCCGTCATCCACCAGCAGCGGGAAGCGCTGGATCGGCCAGAGCTTCGCGAATTCCTCGCCGTTCGCGGGCTCCTCGGGCGACAGCATCCGGAATTCAAAGGGGATATCGTTCTCGTAGAACGCGATCAACGCCTTCTGGCAGTAGGACGAGAACGGGTGGGCGAAGAGCTGCAGGGTCATCGAATACTCCCTAGGGCCGCACGGAGACGGTCTGTCATGCCGGATGACGGGAGGGTTATCGAGAGCCTCGTCGAAACCGGTTGCCATATGCAAGCAGTTGCGGCTTAGCCCGACCGATCCTACTTTGCAAGTGGTCTGACCTGAAAGAGACCGAATGAACGGCGCGCACCGCTCCGGCTGCCCGATCAACCTGACGCTGGAGATGCTGGGCGACCGCTGGAGCCTGATCGTCATCCGCGACCTGATGTTCGGCAATCGCCGCCACTACCGAGAGCTGCTGACGCAGTCCGAGGAAGGCATCGCCTCCAATATCCTGGCCGATCGGTTGAAGCGGTTGACCCAGGCGGGGCTGGTGTCACGCCGCGACGACCCGACCCACAAGCAAAAGGCGATCTACAGCCTGACCGAACCTGCGATCCAGCTCGTGCCCCTGCTGGCGCAGATGGGCGCGTGGGGCCGGCGGCATACGCCCACATCGCAGGAGTTGGCCATCCGCGCTCAGCTCCTGGAGGAAGGCGGCCCGGCCATGTGGGAGGCGTTCATGGCCGAACTGCGCCGCATCCATCTGGGCGCGCCCGGTGGCGGGCGTTCGGTTTTCGCCGAACTGCAGGCGGCCTACGAGGCGGTGGCCGCGCGCAGCGCCTAGACGATTTTGAGGAGGGTCAGGACGGCCCAGATGGCGGCGCCCCAGAGCGCCAGGGACACCATCAGGGCTATCACCAGCCCTATGCCAAGCGGGAGGCGGGAACGGCGTCGCCGCGTGAGCGGCTGCACAAAGCTAAGATACGAACGCATACGCTACTCAGACCTCGGGCCCGACTCGCGGCCCGCCGGTACAATCCGGGGTCAGCGAACCTGGTTACAACCATAAGGATAGGAGCGGCGAAGAAAAAACGCCATCAGGTTGTACCCGCACGTGACCCGGAATGGGTCTACTGCAACGCGGAAGAGCTCAGCTGGCACGGAACCGCCTCAGTAAGCGCCAGAGGTGCGCAGGCGCGGACGGTCAACCCGGCCTTGCCGGAGTCGAGGGTCAGAGATCCGCCAAGCTGGGCCATGCGCGCCTGCATGCCGCTGATACCGACGCCGATGGCAATGGGTTTGCCGGCCACCCGCGTGCGCCGAAGCCCGATCCCGTCGTCTTCGATCTCCAGCACCGCCGTCCAGCCTTCCCGGCGCAGGCGCACGTGGGCGAACCGCGCCTTGGCGTGGCGATAGACATTCATCAGCGCTTCCTGGGCCACGCGGAACAGGGCCATCTCCATGACCTCGGAGAGCGCCCAGGGACTGTCCTCGATCGAGACCGACACATTGAGACCGGTCCGCAGGCCGAAGCCCGTGGAGAAATCCTCCAGCGCCTTCTCCAGCCCCTCGTCCTGTAGCTCCGGCGGATGCAGCATGTAGGAGAAGTTGCGGATCTCCCGTTGCGCGCCGGCGATCGAGCGCCGGACGCCGCTGACGATCTTGCGCGGTTCGCCGCTCAGTTCGATTCGCCGCTCCAGCGCGCTGAGGCCTAGCCCAGCCACGACGAGCAGTTGCGATGTGGAATCGTGCAGCTCACGCCCCACGCGGCGACGCTCGTTCAACTCCGCGTGCGCCAGAGCCAGCGCGGAGTCGGCCAGCGCCTGGGTGGTTTCCCGGTCGCGGGTGACGTCGCGGGCCACGCCGATGATGCGACGCACCGCTCCGGTCTCGTCGCGATCGAGCACCCGCGCCCGGAGCGCCAGCCACAGCCACTGGCCGTCAGCGGCCTTGAACCGCACGAAGACGTCGGCGACAGCCTTGTCGCTGAGGCGCAACTGGGCGCGGACATGGCGGGCAAACGCCGGCAGGTCGGCTGGATGCACGAGGTCGCGCACCTTCTCCGGCTCCAGCGTCTCCAGCGGCAGGTTCAAGGTTGTCACCAGGGGGTGACGTCCATAGCGGATGCGCCGCTTGGCGAGATCGTGGATGAACACCAGCCCGCCGAGCAGCGGCGCCATCTCGTCGATCACGGCGATCTCGCCGACCTCGGCCAAGGTGGGGCGCGGCGCCAGGGCCTTGATGGTCAGGAGCGCGCCGGCCGCGACGGGCCGGGCCTCGACCTCCAGCCGGATCACCTGGTCGCGCCAGGCGTGGGTGATCCGGGTGCGCGCCGGGGCTCCCAGCTTCAGGCTGTCCAGGATGGCGCGGCACACCGCCTCGGCGGGTCCGGCCCGCAGCACGTCGGCGACCCGACGGCACTCGAGCGCGGACCTGTGCGCGCCCATCTGTTCGGCGAAACCGTCGCTGACCGAAGCCAGCCAGGGCTCTCCATTAGCAATCGAAATCAACGCAACCGGCGATGGCAGAGTTTCAAAAATCTGTCGATAGTCAGTCGCGTCGACCCAACCCGTCCCGACGTACGCCAACATGTCCCGCCCCTCGTTTGTGGCCCGCCCACCAACGGCGGACGCACCAAGCTCGCATCCGATCCCTCCCGAGGATACATCTTTAACGCGAACTTTTCGCTTCATGATAGCGCGAAGACTAGGGCGGCGCCTCAGGTGGATACCCTAGGGCGCATCAAGGGGCGGATGGCCTAAGGTGGGGCTAGGGACGGCGGGCTCGACAACGTGACCGTGGGGTTTCGCCTGATACGGTGCGGCTCGAATCGCGGCTATCGCTGGGGACTGACTCTCTCGGGCTGGGAGGACAAAATGCTGCGAATACTGATCGCTGACGACCACGACCTACTCCGCAAGGGCGTGCGCGACGTGATCGAGGGCCATGTCGGCTGGGAGGTCTGCGGCGAGGCGTCCGACGGTCAGCAGGCATTGGAGCTCGCGCTTCGCGAAAAGCCGGATGTGGCGGTGCTGGACGTGTCGCTGCCGATCATGAACGGCGTGGCGCTGACCCGACGCCTGCGCCAGGAATGCCCGACCACCCGCGTGCTGCTGTTCACCATGCACGACGACGACGAGACGGTCGGAGGCGGCCTGGCCGCGGGCGCGCGCGGCTACATCCTGAAGACCGACAGCGAGCAGCACCTGGAGGCGGCGATCTCCGCCCTGGGCGCCAACCGACCCTACTTCTCCTCGTTCGTGTCGGAGCTGCTGCTGGACGCCGCGGTCAACGACCGCAAGCGCAGCCGGCTGGAGAGCTTCACGGTTCGGGAGCTGGAGGTCGCCCAACTGATCGCGGAGGGCAACTCCAACAAGCAGATCGCCCGCGCGCTCGGCATCAGCATCAAGACTGTGGAGAGCCATCGCGCCGCGGCCATGCGCAAGGCCGGAGTGCGCACGGCCGCCGAGTTCGTACGCTTCGCTATCAAGCACAACCTGATCCAGGCTTAGGTCACGCCATCCGGCCTGGTTGGGGTTTCCCCCGATTGGCCGCCTAGACCTCGGCGAGCAGCTTTGTCTCCAGACACTTGGAGACCTGCGTGTCCAACGAACCCGATATCGGCTCCGTCGAAGCCCGCCAGTTGGCGGCGGACGTGTTCGTGATGGGCTTCCCCCTGGTCCTGATGGACACAGTGCGCCGGGCCCATCCGATTGAATTCAACCGCATCCTGCTGCTGGCGGACAACAGCCTGGCGCTCGCGCCGGGGCTTGCCGACGAAGGGGTTCGGGCGATCCGCACAAGCGCCTGGATCGACATCAGCGAACGGCCGGTGGTGATGCACCTGCCGCACATGCACGGGCGATACTTCAGCCTGACCTTGATGGACGCTTCCGGCGAACCGTTCGCCAGCCTTGGGTCGCGCACGGCCGACGACACCGGCTGTGACCTGGCGATCGCCGGACCGAGATGGCGTGGCGAACTCACCGGCAAGCTGAAAGCCAAGCGCTCGCCGAGCGACGTCGTCTGGGCGGTTAGCCGGATAACCGCCAATTCCGCCTCCGATCGCGCGGAGGTCGAGGCGGTGGCGGCGCGCCAGTGCATCGTGCCGCTGCGTGAGCCCGGCGAAAGCGGCCCGTCGGCGGATATCGGCCAGATGCTGCTCCTGGAACCCCCCGCCTCGGCATCGGTGCAGCAGGTCATCGACATGACGCCCCAGACGTTCAGCCACCGGCTGAACCTGCTGGTCGAGCGCGCCGCCCTGAGCTCGCAGGACGCCAGGGGCCAGGCGATCCGGACCCGGCTCGGCGCCCTCAACGACCTCGGCAAGCCGCTCGAGGCCGACTCCGAGCTCAGCCGCATCCTGGCGCGTGGCTTCGCCGATGGCGCAGCCGCGATCCGCGCCGGCGCCGAACTCGCCAGCCAGCCCGGCGCCAGCGGCTGGCGGACCTTCGGCGCCGCGCCCAGCGTCGGGGGACCGCTGGCCCGTGCGGTTCGCGCCTACCTGGACCTGGGAGGGCCCACGCCTGAGGACATGCTCTCGCTGATCTGCGACGAGGACGAGGCCGGGCGCGAGTTCTCCGGCGCCGAGCGCTACCGCATCCATTTCGCGCGCGGCGCCACACCCCCTGTCGAGGCGTTCTGGTCGCTGTTCGTGGCCCCGCGCGGCGCAAGGGGCGGGCCGGGCGGGCCACGGCGCGGCATCAGCGATCGCAACGACCTGACCCCGAACCCCGACGGGTCGCTGGACCTGATCATCCAGCACGACATCCCCGGCGGCGTCCAACTGATGAACTGGCTGCCGGCCCCCGCGGGCGCCTTCACCCTCAACATGCGCCTGCATTGGCCGAGGCCCCCAGCCATCTCGGGCGGCTGGCGGATGCCGGCGGTCGAGCGATTGGGCTCCGGCTTCGCACGCCGTAGCGAGCACCGGCAGACGGGACGGACGGACGACCCTCATCCGCCCCCACCGCCGGACGAGTTGCAGCCCACCAAATCGAGGGACCGGCCACCTTCACAGTATTTCGGGAGATGACACGATGAAACCACTCCACGCTGCGCTCGGAGCAGGCCTGGCGGTTGCGCTGGTCGCGACCCAGCCGCTGCTGGCCGCCGAGCCCGCGAAGGCGAAGTCGGCGCAGACGGCGGCCCGGCACAGTGCCGCCCCCGCGCCGGCCAGCACGGCCGCACAACCCGGCGACGTCGATCCGGCGGCGATCACGGCCCTCACGCGGATGAGCGCCTACCTCGGCACCCTGAAGTCCTTCGAGATCAAGACCGACACCAGCACCCAGCTGGTGATGGAGGACGGCCAGAAGCTGAACGTCGACGGCAAGAACCACTACCTCGTCCGACGCCCGGACGGCTTCGTGATCGAGGTGGTCACCGATAACAAGCAGCGGCAGTTCATCTACGACGGCAAGTCGCTGGTCGTGAATGCGCCGAAGCTCGGCTACTACGCGAAGGTCCCGGCGCCCCCGACCATCAAGGAGACCCTGGACGCGGCGTACGAGAAGTACGGCATCTCGCTGCCGCTCGAAGACCTGTTCCGCTGGAGCGACCCGACGCTGCAGCGCGCCAACCTCGTGCAGTCGGCCATGGTCGTCGGCATGGCCACGGTCGATGGCGTCGCATGCGACCAGTACGCGTTCCGGGAAGGCGACGTCGACTGGCAGATCTGGATCCAGCGCGGCGACAAGCCCCTGCCACGCAAGGTGGTGATCGTCGATCGCCTGGATCCGTCGCATCCCGAGTCGACTGCCAAACTCGACTGGAATACGTCGCCCAACTTCGCCAGCGACGCCTTCGCGTTCAACCCCGCAGCGGGCGCGAAAGCGATCCGCATGGCCGCCCAATAGGGAGACAGGAGATGTTCAGGAAAAACAGGACCGTCGTGATTGCGGCCGGCCTGCTGCTCGGCGTGCTGACCCTGACCCCGGAAATCGCGGATGCCGCTCGCGGCGGCGG
>JBOHKZ010000175.1:0-3513 GCA_050729355.1 Phenylobacterium sp.
CGCTGGTCTCGTAGCGGACGCCCCGCTTGCCGCCGGGATCCCAGAACGTCAGGTAATGGGCGGGTTCGTCTTCGTAGGCGTGGGGCTCGATCTTCAGCCCGGGACCGTAGGCCCGCTTGATATCGGCCTCGCGCGATCCGACGCTGAAACCGCGATCCGTGTTCAGCGGGCTCTTGCCGTAGAGACTGATGCGCGAGATCCGACCGTTACGGGCCATGAACGCCACCTCAGGATGACCGGGCCAGGTGAGTTCACGGCATTCGAAACTGCTGATGTCGTCGTGCGGCGTCTTGAGGCCCAGCACGCGAACGGCGTCGCGTTCCCGCATGCCGATCTTGACGCCCCCAAAGCCGGCGGAGGTCAGCGGCGGATACGCGGACGGCGCAGCGGCGACAGAACCTGCGGCCGCCAAGGCGATCAGGCAGGTGCGGGCGCGGCGCGCGAGGTCCATGAACGCCAGCCTAGGGCGCCTCGCAGGAATCAGAAACGCCGGCCACGCGAGCGGGCCGGCGTCTCGGCAGTCCGTCGTCCTTGGGACGAAGAGCTAGTCTTCCTTGGGCGTCAGGACCTGGCGGCCCTTGTACATGCCGGTCTTCAGGTCGACGTGGTGCGGGCGCTTCAGCTCGCCGGTTTCCTTGTCTTCGACGAAGGAGTTCGGGGCGAGCGCGTGGTGCGAGCGGCGCATGTTGCGCTTCGACGGCGAAGTTTTGCGTTTAGGAACGGCCATCGGAGACTCTCGCTGGCGTGAAAATTGAGCCTGCGTCCAGAAGGGCCGCCGACGTGAGCGGGGGCTTATGCATGAAACCCCGTGCGCGATCAAGGTGGCTGCGCTAGCTTACGGTGTAAGCAACTCTGCGAGGCCGCCATGCCGCAGGAAATGATCTTCGCACCCATGGGCGCCCTGGCGCTTTTGACCTTCCTGGTCCTGGGCCTCATTCCCTTTCGCCGGTTCCGCGCCGCCTTCGCGGGCGAGGTGGGACCGGACGATTTCAAGTTCGGCGAATCGCGTCGGGTTCCGGGCCACGTCTCCATCCCCAACCGGAACTACATGAACCTCCTCGAGGTCCCGATGCTCTTTTACGTCGGCGGCCTCATGTACTACGTCGCGGGCCGGGTCGATGCCGTCGCACTTGCCGTCGCCTGGACCTACGTGGCCCTGCGCGCCGTCCATTCCGCGATCCACGTGACCTACAACAACGTCTTCCACCGCCTGACCGTCTTTGCGATCAGCAACGTGGTGCTGGGCGTCTTCTGGGTGCTGTTCTTCGTTCGCTAGGGAGCGATCTGCGACCCGTCCACCAGGATGAGGTTGCGGCTCAGCGCCTCGTCGCGGACCTCCAACGCCTTGGCGTACTCGGGCGAGGCGTACCAGGCCCGCGCCGTGGCCATGTCCGGAAACTCGACCACGACGATGGCGCGAGGATCCCAACTTCCTTCCAGGACTTCGATCGAACCGCCGCGCGCCAGGTAGCGCCCGCCGTACTGTGCGATCGCGGCGGCGGCCCGGGATCGATAGACCTCACGGGCGGGCGTGTCGTGCAGGATCAGGTCGGAGATGATGTAGGCCGGCATCGGTGACGCTCCTCCATGAAAGGGGCGGCGTCGCCGCCACCTAGACCAGCCGGCTCCGATTGCGAGCGGCGCCGATGAAGCTGGCGAACAGCGGGTGCGGGTCGAAAGGCCGGCTCTTCAGCTCCGGGTGGAACTGGACGCCGACGAACCACGGATGGTCGTCGCGTTCGCAAAGTTCCGGCAGCACGCCGTCCGGCGAGAGGCCAGTGAAGTGCAGCCCGGTCTTCTCGATGGCGTCGCGGTAGGCGATGTTGACCTCGTAGCGGTGGCGGTGACGCTCCGAGATGGTCGTCGTCCCGTAGTACTCCGCCACCTTCGACCCCGGCGCCAGCACGGCCTCATAGGCCCCGCAGCGCATGGTGCCGCCGAGGTTGTCGCCCTCCCCGCGGATTTCCTTCTCGTTGCCCCGGGTCCACTCGGTCATCAGGCCGACGATCGGCTCCGAGGTCGGGCCGAACTCCGTTGACGAGGCGTGCTTGATCCCGGCCAGGTTCCGCGCCGCCTCGATCATCGCCATCTGCATGCCGAAGCAGATGCCGAAGTAAGGGATGCCGTGCTCGCGGGCAAACTGCACGGAGCGGATCATCCCCTCCGAGCCGCGTTCACCGAAGGCGCCCGGCACCAGCACGCCGTGCACGTTGGTCAGGCGCTCGGCGATCAGCGCCTCTTCCTTCTCGAATTCCTCGCCTTCGATCCAGTCGAGCTTGACCCGCACATTGTTGGCGACGCCGCCGTGGATCAGCGCCTCGATCAGCGATTTGTAGGCGTCGGTCAGCGCCGTGTACTTGCCGACGATCGCGACGTTCACTTCGCCGTCCGGATGGCTGAGCGTGTGGGAAATCTCTTCCCAGCGACGAAGGTCCGGGGCCGGCGCGGTATCGCTCAGGCCGAAGACGTCGAGCACCTCGGTGTCGAGGCCTTGCTCGTGATAGTCGAGCGGCACGGCGTAGATGTTGGAGCTGTCCATCGCCTGGATGACGGCGCTCGGACGCACGTTGCAGAACAGGCCGAGCTTTTTCCGTTCGCTCTCGGGGATCGGCATTTCGCAGCGGCAGAGCAGGATGTCCGGCTGGATGCCGATCGAGCGCAACTCCTTGACCGAGTGCTGGGTCGGCTTGGTCTTCATCTCGCCGGCCGTCTTGATGTAGGGCAGCAGCGTGAGGTGGATGAAGCAGGCGTGGCCGCGCGGCAGCTCCTGGCCGAGCTGGCGGATCGCCTCGAAGAACGGAAGGCCCTCGATGTCGCCGACCGTGCCGCCGACCTCCACGAGCACGAAGTCCACGCCCTCGCCGGGATCGGACAGGACGAAGTCTTTGATCTCGCCGGTGACGTGGGGAATCACCTGGACCGTCGCGCCCAGATAGTCGCCGCGCCGCTCCTTCTCGATGATGGTCTTGTAGATCTGGCCCGTGGTGATGTTGTCGTTGCGGGTGGCGTTGACGCCGGTGAACCGCTCGTAGTGGCCAAGGTCGAGGTCGGTTTCCGCGCCGTCGTCTGTGACGAACACCTCGCCGTGCTGAGTCGGGCTCATCGTGCCCGGATCGACGTTGAGATACGGGTCGAGCTTGCGCAGGCGGACCTTGTAGCCTCGCGCCTGCAGGAGCGCGCCGAGAGCGGCGGACGCGAGACCTTTACCCAGAGAGGAGACCACGCCGCCGGTTATGAAAATGTACCGGGTCATGGGCGTTCAGAGTAGCCGTGATTCGGCGCTCGCGGCCTCAAACCGTAGACTTCATCCACGACTATTTCTGCGGCGGAGCCGCGGGCGCCGTGGCGGCGGGCGCGGCTTCGTCGCCGAGGAACGGATTGTTGACCTGCGGGGTCGGGGCCTGCAGCGGCGCAGGCGCGCCGCCGGGCGCGCCAGGCTGCGCGGTTCCGGCGGGGGGCTGCCCGGCAGGCGGCTGATTCAGGGTGGTGGGATCGAGCGCATCGACCTTCAGC
>JBOHKZ010000176.1:0-4091 GCA_050729355.1 Phenylobacterium sp.
GCTACGGTTGGGGTGGGTATGGCTGGGGCGGCTACGGTTTGGGCGGCGGCTACGACGTCCACACCTCGCAGCGGTTCGAGGCCTTCGCCGAGATCGTGACCAACAAGGGCGCCAAACCCCCCGGCGACACCCGAGCCTTCGACGCCCACGCCGTCGTCGAAAACCTGAAGCCGCGCATCGAGTACCCCGCGCCGCCCAAGTAGCGAACGCGGAGCTCCAGGCGAGGACGATCGCCGGCGGCGCTTTCGCGCCGCCGCGAACGGCTATTCCGGCCTGAAATCGTCGGGAAATTTGGAGCGGGCGAAGAGATTCGAACTCTCGACCCCAACCTTGGCAAGGTTGTGCTCTACCACTGAGCTACGCCCGCGCTCCGTAGGGGTTTTGCGGCCCCCAAATGCGAGAGGCGGCCTTATGGCAGACGACCCCGGGCTTTGCAAGCGGGCGCCGACGCCGCAGGCCTGCGGCGTTTTTCAGCTCCCGAAACGGGGCGTCTTCAGCCGGCGCTTGTTGACGTGGTCCTCGCGGGCCGGCGCGATCTCCTCCGGGTACTCGCCCTTGAAGTAGTAGCGCTGCCAGGCCTCCTTGGTGGCCTCCGGGTCCTGGCGGAAGATCCGCTGGTTGAACTCGCTGCGGTGCTTCTCCCAGACGTCGTACTGGTGGCGCAGCTCCGGGTTGGAATCCATGCGCCGGATGACCGGCTGGATCTCGTGCAGCGGCTTGTCCTGGATCAGCGTGATGAAGCAGAAGGGCTCGCCCTTCTCGAAGCGCACCTTGCCCGGCCGGGTGAAGAGCCAGTTCATCGTGAAGGGGAACGGCAGCCAGTCGGTCTCCACCACCCCGGCCAGCGGCTGGATGCCGTCCTTGATGTGATTGGGCGCGCCCATGGCCATCATCGACCAGCCGGGCGGGGTGCGGAACAGGTAGCCGGCATGGAAGGTCAGCACGCCGTGGCTGAAGTGGCTGGTCGCGAGCTTGTGGAAGTCGGGATTGGGGTTGTCGGGCCGCAGCGTGATGTCGGCCTGCATGTTGCCGCCGTTCCACTCGGCGGTGAACGACATCGGGCAGAGCAGCTCCCAGCCCGAGGAGTTGGCCATGGCGAGCGGCAGGCAGCGGTAGGGGTGGCGGGCGTGGAAGTGATCCATCCAGTCGCGCTGCGGCCGGCCGGGCACCAGCTCCGGCGGACGCTCGGTGACGGGGTAGCACTCCAATTCCATCGGCGGGCTCACGGACACATCCCTCTACTTCAGGTCCCACGACCCTAAAGCAGCGGGTCGCCTTCGCGTCCAGTTCCGCTATGAAAAGCGCCGATGCTGAACCGCGCCGACCTCGAGGCCTTCTTCGCCCGCGAAGGGATCGGCCACGTCACCCACGACCACCCGGCGGTGTTCCGGGTCGGCGAGGGCGAGGAGATCAAGGCGGCGATCCCCGGCGCCCACACCAAGAACCTGTTCCTCAAGGACGCCAAGGACCAGCTCTGGCTGATCTCGGCCCGGGACACGACGCAGATCGACCTGAAGCGGCTGCACACGGTGATCGGCTCGGCCCGGCTCTCGTTCGGCAATGCGATGCTGATGGAAGAGACCCTGGGCGTGACGCCGGGCTCGGTCACCGCCTTCGCCCTGGTCAACGACAAGGACCGCCGCGTGCGCTTCGTCCTCGACCGCGCCCTGGCCGAAGCCGAGCAGGTGAATTTCCATCCGCTGACCAACACGGCGACCACCGGCGTGTCGGCTGAGGGTTTCCGGAAGTTCGCCGCGGCGGTAGGGGTCACGCCGATGATCGTCGATTTCGTGGCGATGCAGGTCATTCCGGACCCGCTTGCGCGTTGAAGCCGGCGAGGCTCGGGACCATCTTGGCGCTCAGGGCGTTCTGAATATCTAAGGCAAGGGACGAGGGCATGAGCCTGATCGGCGAAACCACCGGCAAGCCGGCCGGCGACATCATCAAGGACACGACCGACGCGAGCTTCATCGACGACGTCGTCGAAGCGTCGAAAACCACGCCGGTCATCGTCGACTTCTGGGCGACCTGGTGCGGTCCCTGCCGACAGTTGGGTCCGGCGCTGGAAAAGGCCGTCACCGCCGCCAAGGGCGCGGTGAAGCTCGTCAAGGTCGATATCGACAAGAACCCCGCCTATGCCGGCCAGTTGCGCGTGCAGTCGATCCCCGCGGTCTTCGCTTTCGTTGACGGGCGACCGGTGGATGGCTTCATGGGCGCCCTGCCCGACAGCCAGGTGAAAGACTTCGTCGCCAAGATCGCCAAGCTGGGCGGCGGCGGGGCCTCGCCCCTCGACGACCTCCTGGCGCTGGCCAAGGAGAGCCTCGATCTCGGCGACACGGGCGGCGCGGCCCAGGCCTACGCCCAGGTGCTGCAGGCCGATCCCGCCAATGTGAAGGCGCTGGGGGGCCTTGCCCGTGTCTACATGTCCTCGGGCGACGCCGAGCGCGCCCAGGAGATCGTCGCCATGGCGCCCGCCGACGCCAAGGACCCGGACCTCGACAGCGTGCGCGCCGCCCTGGCGCTCGCCGCCGAGGCGCCGTCCGACACCGCCCAGTTCGAAAAGCGCCTGAGCGCCAACGCCGACGACCACGAGGCGCGCTTCGAGCTCGCCAAGGCGCTGGCCGGCAATCATCGCCTCGAACAGGCCGCCGACCAGCTCCTGACCATCGTCGAGAAGGATCGCGGCTGGAACGACGAGGCGGCGAGGAAACAACTGCTGACCGTCTTCGAGGCGGCCGGCCACTCTTCGGAAATCGCGCGTAACGGTCGCCGCAGGCTTTCGGCGATCCTGTTCAGCTAAGCGTCGGGAGACAGCCTCATGCCGGGCTATCGTAACACGATCGACTTGCCGCAGATGATCCCCGTCTTTCCGCTGGACGGCGCGCTGCTGTTGCCCGGGGGCGACCTGCCGCTGCAGATCTTCGAGCCGCGCTACCTCAACATGGTCGACGACGTGATGGCCGGCGACCGGGTGATCGGCATGATCCAGTCGCGCCCCGGCGGCGACCGCGAACGGCCGCGGCTCAGCGACGTCGGGTGCCTGGGCCGGATCACCAGCTACGCCGAGACCTCCGACGGCCGCTACCTGATCACGCTCACCGGCATCTGCCGGTTCGAGGCGGGCGAGGAGCTGGCGCTGCGCTCGCCCTACCGCCAAGTGCGCGCCCGCTACGACCGCTTCGCCGGCGACCTGGCGGAGGACGAGGCGACCGTGGTGCCCGAGGGTAGCCGCGACCGCTTCGCCAAGGCCCTGAAGCGCTATCTGAACCACCGCGAGCTGGACATCGATTGGGAGACCGCCTCGACCGCGCCGCTGGAGGCCCTGGTCAACAGCCTGGCCATGGGCCTGCCCTTCGACCCTGCGGAAAAGCAGGCGCTGCTGGAAGCCCGCGACCTGACCGGACGGTTCGAGACGCTCGCGACGCTACTGGAAATCGACGCCATGGAAGACGGCGACGACGAAGGGCATTCTTTGCAGTGAGCGGGCGCTGCAGTAGGAGTGCCGCATGAGTGACCCCACGGCTGTTCCCGAGACCCCCACCGTCGAAGTCGACGTCGATCCGCGCCTGCTGGAAATCCTGGTCTGCCCGGTGACCCGCGGCCCGCTGGTTTTCGACCGCGCGCGCGGCGAACTGGTCAGCAAGGGCGCCAAGCTCGCCTATCCGATCCGTGACGGCGTGCCGATCATGCTGCCCGACGAGGCTCGCGAACTCGATGCCGATTAAATCGGGGCGGGAGCACGGCCGCGTGCGCCGGATCGGCGTGGCCCATGTGATCGGCGCGCTGGCAGCGTCCGCCGCCGTGGCGGGCCTGCTGGTCTACAATTTCTCGCAGCACCGCGACACCAACGTGGCGCTGGCCAAGGACTGGGCCATCAGCGGCCCGCCCTGCCCCACCCTCACCAAGGCCGAGTTCGAGGCCAAGGGCTACAAGGCCCCCAAGAGCTTCGACTACGACGACCTGACCATGGCCCGCAAAGCCGGACACGCCAGTTGCAGCGATATCCAGCAGGGCGGCGGCAAGGGCGTCTTCCACGACCAGGCCTGCCAGTTCACCAGCCCCGCGGCCCTGATCATCACCACCAAGAAGGG
>JBOHKZ010000177.1:0-10449 GCA_050729355.1 Phenylobacterium sp.
CCTAACCCTATTGGCCAGTCCTGCGATGGCCGGCGAGGCCATGTTGGGGGTCTATGCGCACGACATTTCCGACCGGATTTCGTTCGGCGGCATGGAGCATGGCGAGCAAATCGTGGGCGGATTCCGCACCACGTCGCTGGACGAGCTCTCCCTGATCTTCAAGCCGCGCGTCCATTTCATTGTGGGCGTGAACACGCGTGGCGGCACCGACTATGCGGCCGCGGGCTTCTCGTGGCGCTTCAACTTCGGTGGCGACCGGTTCTACTTCGAGCCGGGGATCGGCGCGGCCATCCACAATGGCAAGGTCAACCTGCCGTCGCCCAACGATCCGGGACTGACGCCCGCCGAGCAGGCGCAGCGCCTACACGACTGGCAGACCAAGCTCGACCTCGGCTCGCGCGTACTCTTCGAGCCGGAGTGGTCGCTGGGCTGGAGGGCCTCGGACCGGTTTTCGCTCGAGCTCTCGTGGATCCACATGAGCCACGCGCAGTTGGCGGGCCCGCAGAACCCCGGCCTCGGCGATTTCGGCGTACGAGCGGTCTACCGCTACGGCGCGGACCGGTAGCCCCGGTCAGTCGGTCGCGCGGCGGCCCCCGCGCCGGAACTGGCGGGCGCGGAACAGCACTTCCGTGAGCCGCCGCGAACCGTCTGTGCGGTCCAGCTGGACGACGACGTCCACGACCCGGGCGACGTAGGCCTGAACCTTGTCCCAGCCCAGATCGACGCCGGAGGTCAGGGCGAGAAGGGCGATCTGGTCCAGGGCGCCGGCAGGGCTGTCGGCGTGCACCGTGGTGATCGATCCCGGGTGGCCGCTGTTGACGGCGCGCATGAAGGCGAAGGCCTCGCGACCGCGAAGCTCGCCCAGCAGGATGCGATCGGGGCGCAGGCGTAGCGACGCAGCCAGCAGAGTGTCGGCGTCGACCTGAGCCTCGCCGAGTTCGCCGCGGACCGACACCAGGCCGACGGCGTTCGGGTGGTCCAGACGCACTTCGGGGGCGTCCTCGATCACCAGGAGGCGCTCCGATCGGGGGATTTCCTTGACCATGGCGTTCAGCAGCGTGGTCTTGCCGGTGCCGGTGCCGCCGGAGATCACGATGGTCTTGCGCCGCCGGACCGCCGCGCGGAGGAACGCCATCACTTCGCCGGCGTCCAGCATGGCTTCGAGGTCGGCGTCGGCCGCCGCGTCGCGAACGGCGTCGGTGCGGTGGGCCTCGTTGAAGAGGCCGTCGTCCGCCAGTTCATCCAGGCTCATGTCGGAGAGCACGTGCTTGCGCACCGCCATGACCAGGCCGCCTCGGGTCGCCGGCGGGGAAACCACCTGCACCCGCGCACCGTCCGGCAGGGTGGCCGAGAGCAGCGGCTGCTCGCGGTTGACGCCCTGATGGCTGGCGGCGGCGATCTGGCGGGCCAGACGCTGCAACGCCTGCTCGGTGAGCTCGTCGGCGGGCTCGCGGCTCATCAGGCCGCCGCTGGTCTCGATCCAGACCTCGCCCGGCCGATTGATCAGGACGTCGGTGACGTCCGGACGCGAAAGCCACGGAGCCAGGGGCGCCAGATAGGCGTCGAGGTAGACTCCAGCGGTCATCGCGCGGCTGCAACCCCGGAGAAGTCCAGGTCGCGGGTTACCGAGACCTGCACCGGCGCGCCTTGCGGGACGCGGATGGTGGTGGGGATGTCGATCTGCTTCTGCAGGGCGACCGTCGCCAGCTGGTTGGCCTGGTCCGTCGAGCCGATGACCAGCGCGGTGTTGCCGTTGCCGTTGTTGTTGCCGTGCGCGGCGTACTGGACGCCGGCGCTGATCAGCGACAGCAGGATCGAGGACCCGTAGCGCTGGAAGAAGTGGCTGTCGGCGGTGCCGGCCAGGCCGCCGCGGCCGAGCCGGTCGGTGGCAGGCGAACCGACGTCGATGCTGACGCCGGCCGGCGTGATGATGCGCGACCAGATCACGAAGGCGCGGGTCTGGCCGATCGCCGCGGCGCTGCGGTACTGGCCGATCAGTTTGGAGCCGCGCGGGATCAGGACCTGGCTGCCGTCGAAACCGCGCACGTCACGGGACACCACGGCGCGGACGGCGCCCGGCAGATCGGAATCGATGGCGGTTTCCAGGACAGCCGGGATCACAAAGCCCTGGGGTACGACGCGGCCGAGGTCGCGCATCTGGGTCGCACGGGCGGTATCGACCGACGAGTTGGTCACCCGGGCGGCAAAGCGCTCTTCGGGATTGAGCCGGGTGTCTTCGCCCGGAGCAGTGGCGGCGGCGCCCGCGGCGGCCGGCCCGAGCTTCTGAGCCGCGCCGGGCGTAGCCTCGCTGAGATCAACCACGACGGCTGGCGCACGCCAGTGGGTTTCGGCCGGATCCGGCGACGTCGGTTGCTGCTGAACCGGCATGGGCGGGGCGGGCTGCGGCACGGGGGCGGCCTGCGGCTGGACCTGCGCGATGGTCGCGTAGGCCGGCGTCACCGGCCGTTCGATCGTGGCGTTCCGGGCAGGCGGCGTGGACGCACGCGCCTCACGGCCGTTGCTCAGCGTCGTGAAGGCGACGAGCCCCAGAAGGCCGACGCCGCCCAGGCCCATCACGAGGGTCCAGGGGGAACTCGGCTGGCTCACCTGCGGGCGCATGCGCTCGCTGCGGGCGTAGACGGGGCTCAGGTCTGCGGAATCGCGGTCGGTCATCGGCGCCACCATGGATCTTTCGGCCGGGGCTTCGGGCTGGATTGGCTGGCTTGCTGCGAGCGATAGCCGTCGTTGTAGACGTGCGTCACTTCCGTGCCGCGTCGCAGCACGAATGCCGGCGCCAACCGGTCCACCACGACGAAGCCGTCGCGCATGTGGGAGTTCACCACCGACTCTTCACCGCCCGGCTCGACGGCGAAGATGGCCGGCAGGTCTTCCTGCGCGGGGAATGAGAAATAGGTCGCCAGGCCGTCGTCGAACAGGCGGGACGGAAGGGCCTTGGTGGAGCCCTGGTAGCTGTAGGCGTGGTTCCGGTCGACCGGCGGCGGGGGCGGCGGCGGCGGCGCCACCACGGCCATCACCGGCGGCGGATAGAGGAAGCGGACGCTGAACGGGATCAACTTCGCCGAGCTCTTGCCGCGCACGCTGAGCTGGAAATTGTAGCGGCGCAGGTTGGTCACCACCGTCATGTTGGTGTCCGGGCGGCTGGCCATCGGCTTGAGGAACAGCAGGTTGGCCTTGCGGTTCGGCGTCACCTGCCAGCCGAGGCTGTCGCCGATGGCGACGTTTTCGATCCGCTCGTCGGGATCGAACTCGACGGAGAGCTGGTAGCCCAGCACGCCACGCAGTTCGACCACTTCACTGGGATCGTAGGCCACCACGTGCAGCCGCGGGTCGCCGTCGCCGGGGCGCGGAACCACAGCGCCGGCGGGGGCGGCCAGAAGGGCTAAAGCCAGGGCAAGGGCGGTCGTACGATTCATCAGCGGGCCTTCAGCCGGCGCGTCGCCGCGGCCGGGCGACGGTAGTCGTCGCCGAGACGGGTGGGCTGAGTGGTGTAGACGTCGCGTCGGCCCCCCGCGGAGGTCGCCGCGGCGATCTCCATGGGGCGGGCGCGACTGGCGGCGATCGAAGGTTCGCGCTGCAGGTCGAACGCCAGACGCTGGGCGCGGGAGGAGACGTTCTCGGCCCCAGCCTGCGCCGCGGCGGCCGGCGCCGTAGCCGAAACCTTCCGGCCAACTCCAGCGGCGGCGGCCCGGGGCATGCGGAAGCCAAAGGCCATGACGCAGGCGCCGACCAGCAGGGCGACCTGGCCCGCGCCGAAGACGAAGACCAGGGCGGCCGTGCTTGTGGCCGTCTGCGGGACGATCTGGTGCGCCTGCTGCTCGCGCGCGAGCGTGATCAGCCAGGGTTCCAGCACCGAGAGCAGGAGGGTGATGCCCAGCCAGCCGAGCATCAGGGTCAGGGCGGCTGCGGCCAGCGCGCGGACCCAGCCGGTGAACAGGCCCCGCGTGGCCGGAATGAGGAACATGGCGATGAAGAGCGGCCCAACGGCCGTCAGCACGCCGATCGAGAGCGTGGCGGCGGCGATGACGCCGGCGGTGGTCATGAAGAGCACGCCGGATGCAGCGGAGAGCGCTTCGGCCGCCGCGGCTTCAGGGCTGGAGTAGGCCTTCGCCGCGTTGCCGGCGATCTTGCCGAAGATCACCGCGCTCTGGGTGATCTGGTCGTAGGCGGCTTGCAGGCCGGCGACCGGATCGGACGCCAGCGAAGACACCGAGCCCTGGATCGGCCCGGCGACGATGCCCGCGATCTGCAGCGGGGCGCGGGCGGCTACGTCGAAAACCAGCGTCTGGAAGGTCGCCCAACTGGTCACCAGCGCCAGGATCGCGCCGATCCTGAGCGCAATCCCGGGCGCATCGGAGAGCCGCGCGCCGCTGGAGGCGAACAGCATCCGGTAGCCCACCAGGGCGACGTAGATGGTCAGGAGCGCGGTGAGGGCGACCTGGAACGTCGATGAAGACGAGGTCAGCGCAGAATAGCCGGCCTCGGTGAAGTTGCGGGTCTCGCAGTCCACGGCGCCAAGCACGCCCCGGATGATCCCGTCGCCGACCAGGCCTGAACAGGCGGCGCTCATGCGGCGGTCCGCCCTTGCATGAACGGCTCGAGCCAGGCGTCAGGCTCGTCGCCCAATTCGCCGCGCAGGGCTTCGAGGCGACGGACGGCGCGTTCCGTGCCGGCCAGGACGGCAAGTTCGCCCTCAAGGCCCGCGAGGTCGAGGCGGGCCACAACGCTGTGGTCGCCGCGCTTGATCAGGAAGCAGCGCGAGGTGTCGGGCAGGGTGCGGACCAGCTCGAACTCGTGCTCCGACAGGCCGAAGCCCTCCACGTAGTCGGCAGCGCGGGCGCGGCTGTTGGGGAAGAAGATCTGCGTCGCGGCCTGCTCGATGATCGCCGAGGCGATCCGGCTTTCGAGGGCGTCGCTGGCGCTCTGGGTGCAGAAACCGACCACGCCGTTCCGCTTCCGGATGGTCTTTTCCCAATCCTTGATGCGGCGGACGAACGCCGGGTCGTCCAGGGCCTTCCAGCCCTCGTCGACCACGATGATGGCGGGCGAGCCGTCGAGCCGCTGCTCGATGCGGTGGAACAGATACATCATCGCCGGCGTGCGCACGGTCGGCGCATCCAGGATCTTGGTCATGTCGAAGCCGACGATGCGGGTGTCGACGTCGAGGCGGTCGTCGGTGTTGTCGAAGAGCCAGGCGTGCTCGCCGCCTTCGCACCATGCGCCCAGCCGCGAGGCCAGGTCGCCGGCGCTGGGACGGCGTCCGCCGCGGAACAGTTCGCGCAGGTAGCGCAGCCGCCGGTGGCCGGGCGGCTGGGCGTAGTTGGCGTCGACCGCGTCGGCGATCATCGCGCGGTCTTCGCTGTCCAGCACGCCGCCGTCGGCCGACAGCAGCTGGCCGAGCCAGTCGGCCAGGAAGGCGCGGTTGGCCGCGGTGTCGGCCAGCGCCAGCGGGTTGAAGCCGGTGGGTTCGCCCGGCGAGATCACGTCGTAGCGGCCGCCGACAGCGCGGATGAAGGGCTCGGCCCCGCGGTCCTTGTCGAAGTAGGCGATGCGCGGTTTCAGCCGCTCGGCCTGGGCCAGGAGGAAGGTGAGCAACACCGTCTTGCCTGAGCCCGACGGGCCGATGATCGTGAAGTTGCCGAGGTCGGCGTTGTGGAAATTGAAGTGGTAGGGCCCGAACGACGTGGTCTCGAGGACCGCGATGGCGGGGCCCCAATGGCCGCCGTTCGCCTGGCCGGTCGGGTGGTTGTGGAAGCTCGCGAGGCTGGAGAAGTTGGCCGCGGAGATCAGCGCCTTGCGGGCTACGAACTTGAAATTGCCCGGGAACTGAGCCCAGAAGGCCGGCTCGAGGTTGGTGTCCTCGCGCACGGCGATCGCGCCCGCCTCGGCCAGGGCCGACTGCACGTCGGCGACGCCGGCGTCGAGGTCGTCGAGATTTCCGGCCTTGGCCAGGATCGTCAGGTGGTGTTCGCCGTAGGCGGCGCGTCCGGCGCCGACGTCGTCGCGCGCCTGGGCGAGTTCGCTGCGCAGGCTGTAGGCGTCATCGTCGGCGGCCTTCAGGCGGCGCAGCGCCAGGCCCATGCGGTCGAGCGCGGCCTGGCGGTCTACGAAAGCAAAGCTCTCGGTGAGCACCATCTCCATCGGAAGCCGCAGGACTCCGTCGAGGAGCCCAGGGGCCGTGCGCGCCGGGTAGTCCTTCAGCGAGATCATCGCGCCGAATTGAGCAGGGCCCGGACCCGGACCGAACTCCATGGCGTCGAGGCCGAAGCTCAGCCGTCGCGCCGAGATCGCCTCGCCGAGATCGCCGGTGGGCGCCAGCACCGGGCGCAGTTCGCCGTTCAGGATCAGGCTGAGGAATTCGGCCGGCTCGGAGCGCATGGATCCGCCCGGGCCTTCATAGAGCGAAAGCGTCCGCGGGCTGTAGGGAGCCAGGACTGCCGCGAAGGCGTCGCGCGCGGCGTGCAATTGGCGAAGCTCGCGCTCCAGCTCGACCCGCTTGGCGCCCGGCTGCCGAACCAGGCGCTCCAGGAACCCGGCGCCGCCCTGCAACGGACGGCGGACGAGGGTCAGGAAGATGTCGTTCACATAGAGCTGGCGACCGGCCAGGCGGTTGCGCCAGCCGGCGTCGACGCGGGCGCAGAAGGGATCCTCGGGCGCTGCCGGGAACACCGGGGTGACCCTCCGGCGCACCACGTGGTGGTAGATCGCCAGCCGTGAGCTCGAGGCGCCGCGCAGCACCGTCTCGCGGATCGCCTTGCGGTAGTTCAGCTCTTCGTCCGGCGCGGTTTCCGACGGGAAGCCGGCCAGGTGGAGGGTCTGCACCAGCAGGCCATCGCGGGTCTGCAGCGTCACCTCGTCGAGATGGCCGTCGTAGCCCAGCCGGTCGCCGACGGCGACTTCGCGGGGGGCCAGCACCTTGGCTGCGCCCGTGGTCATGAAGGTCCGGCTCATGGGCGGTATGAGTTCCCGCGCCAGAAGTTGAAGTTCCGCACCCGGGGGCAGGTGCGCAGCTTGGTGATCCAGATGTCGAAGAACCGAGGCTCGCGCAGGCAGCCGAGATAGCCGGCCGCGTGCAGCGCCGCCGCCAGCGCCAGAGCCCAGAAGGACTTGGTGATGAGGAACGCCTCGACCGTGACGATCAGGTTGAAGACCGCATAGGCATAGGTGACGCCGCCGATCATCTGTGGCCGCGTGAGCGCCGCGAAGACGGGATCGGAGGTCAGCTGCGCCATGCTAGTGCAGTCCTCCGGCGACCGAGCGGATGCCGGCCACGATCGAGACCGCGCCGAAGATGATGAAGGCGCCGATGACCACGGTCAGGCCGCGCCGCCAGTCCATGCGGCCGGTCAGCATCATGAAACCCACAGCCGCCACGGCGATGACCGCCGCGGTGGTGGCGAGATTGCCCAGCAGCGTCCCCTGCACCCAATTCAGGGCGGAGATGAGCGGCGAGGAGCCGGCGGGGTCGCTGGAGACCTGGGCCTGGGCCGCGCCTGCGTAAGACAGGGCCGCGAGGGAAAGGAGGGCGCTTCGCTTCATCGTTTACTCCGCACGCGCGCCGAGGCCGCCGACCGCGCTCAGGCGGCCGAGGATAGCGCGGACATAGGCCTGGGTCTCGGCGTACGGCGGTATTCCGCCGTAACGCTGCACGGCCTCAGGACCGGCATTGTAGGCCGCAAGCGCCCGAGGCACGTCGCCTTCGAACCGCTGCAGCATCTGGGACAGATAGAGCGCGCCGCCCTCGATATTGGAGGCCACGTCGCGGGCGTCGACGCCCAGCTGGCGGGCCGTGGCGGGCATCAACTGCATGACGCCCATCGCGCCCTTGGGCGACACGGCCGCCTGGTTGAACCGCGACTCCTGCCAGGCGACTGCTTCGACGAGCGGCGCGCTGATGGAGTGCCGCAACGAAGCGGCCTGGATTTCGCGTGCGATCTCCGCCGGCGTCGCCCGCATCGGACCGGCGGGCCGGGGCTGAGGCGTCAGCGAACGGACGCCGTCGCTCGAATAGATCGTCGGTCCGGAATAGGTCGTCACAGCGCCGTCGGCGCCGATCTCCATCACCTGCGCTGCGGCAGGTCCGGCCGCCAGGGCCGCCGCCACGCCGAGCGCGGCCCAGGTCATGGGCAGGAAGTTGGCGATGCGAGGCATGGAGGAGCGTTTACCGTATTTCGGCATATCCCGGCGCGGCGCGCATTGTCGCGCCCGGTCGGAAGGCCGGCGTCCGGCCGTCGAACGAGGACCGATCTCGGCGTCTCGCCGACGACGCAAGTCGCCAAACGGGCTCGTTGTCCAGATCGACATTTCGCTTCCGGTGGGAGGGTACGACGTGAGGGGCAACTGTACGCAGGTACTCACTAACGGATGATCACCCTGCCGTTAATTAACCGCTCGGGTTAACGCTGTGTGCAGGACGCAATCGATTGGTGACGGGCGACTGCGGCGTAGACGCGATGAACAGGCGAATCGTGCAGCCTAGTCTAGCGGGATCGGGCGCCTCGGGCCGTGATTCAGTATAGCCAAGCCTGCGAGGGGCTCTCCGGTCGAATGAGGTCGCATCTACGCTCTATGCTGTGGCTGCTGGAGCTCGGCTTGCTGGGTATTGCAGCGGCGTGCGCGGCCGCGGCGTTGGGGTCGCAGGGCGGGCGGTGGAATGACCGTCTGGACCTCCTGACGCACTTCAGCCTGGTCTGGATGGCGGGCGGGCTGGTGACGCTCCTTGCCGCCGTCTGGCTTGCGCCGAGCTGGCGCAAGACGGGCGCCGTCGTCCTCGCCCTGGCCGCGGTGATTTCGGCCGGCGCGATCATGGCGCCCGACGTGCTCGGCCTGGCTGAGCCGGGGCATCGCCCTTCGGCGCAGACACTCAAGCTCATCGAGTTCAACGCCTGGGGACGCAACCCCAACCCGGCGCGCGTCGCCCAGTGGCTGGCCGAGGAAAATCCCGACGTCGTCGTCATCATCGAGCCCTCCATCTTCCTGAAGAGCCAGGTGGTCGCGGCGACCGGGATGTACGCGTTCGAGGGGAGCGGCGCCTTGATCTTCACCCGCCAGAAGCCCATCGCCGAATGGACGGCCTGGGGCGTGCGGGAGCTGCCAGGCGGGTCCACCGAGATCACCTGGGTCGACCTGCCGGGCCCGGATGGCGAACCGTTCACCGTGGTGGGGCTGCACACCGGGTGGCCGATCCCGGCCCGCCAGGCCTGGGGGCAGGGCCGCAACATTGCCGAGGTCCTGAAGATCCTGGACCGCACCCGCCTGATCATGGCGGGCGACTTCAACTCGACGCAGTGGTCGTTTCGGCAGCGGGCGGTCGACGCATCGTTCGCCTTGCAGCGTCGCGACCACTTCATCCCGACGTGGCCGGCGCGATTGCCGGCGCTGCATGGCCTGCCGTTTCCAGTTCCCCTGCTGCCGATCGATCACGTCTATGCCGGTCCGCGCTGGAAGACCGTCAAGATCGCGCGCGGCCCGCGGATGGGATCGGACCATTATCCTCTCGTCGTGACCTTCGCGCTGACGCCGGCGCCGTCCGGATCGGTCCGCCGCTAGCCCCCAACGATGTCCGAAAACCGCGAGACTTAGGCGTCCCGAGCGCCCATCTTTGCGTCATGGACATGGATTTCGAAGCTTGCCGGCGCGCCTTCCTGACCCGCGATCCGCGGTTTGACGGGCGCATCTTCGGCGCCGTCAGGACCACCGGCATCTACTGCCGGCCGGTTTGTCCGGCGCGGACGCCGAAGCCCGCCAACATGACCTTCTATCCGACCGCCGCGGCCTGCCAGGAGGCCGGCTATCGGCCCTGCCTGCGCTGCCGGCCCGAGACCGCGCCGGATCTCGGCGCCTGGCGCGGCACGTCCAACACGGTCTCGCGCGCACTGGCCTTAATCGAGGCCGGGGCGCTGGACGCCGGCGACGTCGATGGGGTGGCGGCCCGGCTGGGGGTCGGCGAGCGGCAACTGCGACGCCTCTTCAAGCAGCACCTAGGCGCCTCGCCGGTCGCGGTGGCGCAAACCCGGCGCGTCCTGCTGGCCAAGCAGCTGATCCAGGAGACCCTGCTGCCCATGGGCGAGGTGGCGCTGGCTTCGGGCTTCGGCAGCGTGCGGCGCTTCAACGAGACCTTCCAGCAACTGTTCGATCGGCCGCCCGGCGCGCTGCGCCGCTCCAGGGCGGAGGAGGCGACCGCCGCGGCCGGCGGCATCACCGTTCGGCTGCCCTACCGTGCGCCCTACGACTGGGCCGCGATGATCGGCTTCCTCAGCGCCCGGGCGATCGCCGGCGTCGAGGTGGTCACGCCGCGCCGCTATGCCCGCACGCTCACCGTGGACGGCGAGCGCGGGGTGGTGATCGTCACGCCGGGCGCGGGCGACTTCCTGGTGGCCGAGATACGCTTTCCGAAGGTGCGCGCCCTGCCTGCGGTGATCGCCCGTATCC
>JBOHKZ010000178.1:0-1999 GCA_050729355.1 Phenylobacterium sp.
GCCCAGGCCCAGGCCCGGCAGCGCGCGCTGGATGTGGAATTCACGCGGGTGACGTCGCCGATCGCCGGGCGGGTCTCGGACCACCGTGTGGATGTCGGAAACCTGGTGAGCGTCGCCGCGACGCCGCCAACGCTGCTGACGACGGTGGTGTCGCTGAACCCGATCCACTTCGTCTTCGCCGGGTCCGAGGCGGTCTACCTGAAGTACCAGCGGGCCAACGAGGAGGGCACTCGGCAGAGCTCGCGCTACGCCTCGAACCCCGTCGACATCCAGCTGCAGGACGAGACCGGCTACGCCTGGCACGGCCACATGGATTTCGTGGACAACGCCATGGACACCGGCTCCGGCACGATCCGCGGGCGCGCCGTGGTGAGCAATCCCAACAACTTCCTGACGCCAGGCATGTACGGGCGCATGCGGCTGCTGGGCTCAGGCGCCTACGCCGCCATGCTGGTGCCCGACGCCGCGGTGCTGACCGACCAGTCGAACAAGGTCGTGCTGGTGGCCGACCGGTCCGACACGGTGCAACAGCGCAAGGTGACCTTGGGACCGATCGTCGACGGCCTGCGGGTGATCCGGACCGGCCTGGCGGCCAACGACCGGGTGATCATTGAAGGCCAGCAGCGGGTGAAGCCCGGTGTGAAGGTCTCGGCCAAGCCTGGCAAGATCGTCCCCTCGGCGCCGACCGCGCCGCAGCCCAGCGTCGTGACGCAGCCGGCCGCCCAGGCCACACCCGCCAACGTCGAGTAGGGGCGGTGAGGTTCTCCCGCTTCTTCATCGATCGGCCGGTCTTCGCGGCGGTGATCTCGATCATCATCGTGCTGCTGGGCGCCTTCGCCTATCCGAACCTGCCCGTGGCGCAGTACCCGGAGATCGCCCCGCCCACGATCACGGTCACCGCGACCTATCCCGGCGCCTCCGCCGAGGTCATCGCCGACACCGTCGCCACGCCCCTCGAACAGCAGATCAACGGCGTGGAGGACATGCTCTACATGTCCTCATCGTCCACCTCGGACGGCCAGCTGACCATCACGCTCACCTTCAAGCTGGGCACCGACCTGAACAACGCCCAGGTGCTGGTGCAGAATCGCGTGGCCACCGCCGAGCCGCGGCTGCCGGAAGAGGTGCGCCGGCTGGGGGTCGTCACCAACAAGGCCTCGCCGGACCTGCTGCTGGTCATCCACCTCTATTCGCCCGACGGGTCGCGGGACGCCGAGTACATCTCGAACTACGTCACGCTGCAGATCCGCGACAAGCTTGCGCGGCTGGACGGCGTGGGAGACGCGCGGGTCTTCGGCGCCCGCGACTACGCCATGCGGATCTGGATCGATCCGGACAAGGCGGCCGCTCATAACCTGACCGCCGGAGACATCGTGGGCGTGTTGCAGGCCCAGAACGTCCAGGTCGCGGCCGGAGCCGTGGGCCAGCCGCCGTTCGGGGCGACCGGCTCGGACTTCGAACTGAACATCAACACCCTCGGGCGCCTCACCCAGCCCGAGCAGTTCGCCAACATCATCCTGAAGACCGACGCCGACGGTCGCGTCACGCGGGTTCGCGATGTGGCGCGGACCGAGCTGGGCGCCCAGGACTACCGCCTCAACGCCTACCTCGACCGCGGACAGAACGCGGTGGCCATCGGCATCACCCAGCGGCCCGGCTCCAATGCGCTGGCGACCGCCGAGTCCGTGCTGACGACCATGAAAGGGTTGGCCCCCGACTTCCCGCCCGGCCTGAAGTACACGGTCATCTACAACCCCACAGAATATGTCGCCGCCTCCATCAAGGAGGTCCGCAAGACCCTCTTCGAGGCCGTGCTGCTGGTCGTGCTGGTGGTGGTGGTCTTCCTGCAGACGTGGCGCGCGGCGATCATTCCGGTGCTGGCGATCCCGGTCTCGCTGATCGGCGCCTTCGCGGTGATGGCCGGGTTCGGCGCATCCCTGAACAGCCTCAGCCTGTTCGGCCTGGTGCTGGCGATCGGCATCGTGGTGGACGATTCCAT
>JBOHKZ010000179.1:0-15578 GCA_050729355.1 Phenylobacterium sp.
CAGCGAGACGTTCCGCACGGTCGCCACGGAGATTCCGCTCCTCTACCACAGCTCGATTTCACCGATCAGTTCGAACTCCGACGTCGGGTCCTCGCTCTCCGACCTGCTGGGTCCGGGCAAGCTGACGCCGCGCCTGTTCGGCGACGCCGCGGCCAAGCTGGTCGGCACGCGCGTGCTGGTCGTGCTGGACGAATTCGACCGCGCCGAGTCGCCCGAATTCCGGCGCGACGTGGCCGAGCTCATCAAGACCCTGTCCGACGTTTCGGCCCGGTTGCAGCTGATTATCGCCGGCGTGGCGTCGGATCTCAGCGACCTGATGGAACACATCCCGTCGATCCGCCGCAGCGTGGCGGCGGTTCGCGTCCCGGCCATGGCCGACGCCGAAGTCACGGCGCTGATCGAGAACGGCTCCCGCATGAGCGGGGTCAAGTTCGACGCGCGGGCGACGGAACTCGTGGTCTCCGCGGCTCGAGGCTCTCCCTACCTGACCAACCTGCTCTGCCACGTCGGCGGCATGCTGGCGCTGGATGACGGACGCACGCAGGTCGAACTCAACGACATCGCCAGGGCGCTGGAGGACGTGATCGAGGACTTCCGCCGCCGTCTCCCGCAGCAGCTGGTGCAGCATCTCGACGATGCGGCCGTGGGCGTACAGAAGGCCGGCGCGGCTGCGGAATCCGGCGCGCATACCTCCGACGCCACGGTCAGGGCGGCGCGGAGCGGCGCACAGCCGCTGCTGCCGAACGTCTCCGCGCGGGTGCTTGCGAAGCTGGCCAAGGAAGGCGTGCAGGACGGCTCGAAGCCCGCCGCCTACGCCCTCATGCTGGACAGCGTCACGCCGTACCTGCAGCTCAAGAGCGCCCGCGAGAAGTTCCTGGCCGATGCCGCCTGATGCGTTGAACGCCTGAGCGCGCTAGTCGCGCGGGGAGTCTTCGCCTTCGTCGTCACCGGAAACGTTGAGCGCGCGACCGTTTTTGTCCCGCACCCACGCGAACCAGACGTAGATGCAGAAGACGACGACGATAAGCGCCAGCACCGGCAAAGTGAGCACATCGAGCAGCATTCAGTTGGCACCTTTGACGTCGAGCATCGAGCAAGATTGGAACCCGGCGACGCAGCCATGATAGCGCCCTTCGCTTCCTTGCCGATAGCGACAGCGAAAATCGCGCGATGACCCTGGTGGCTGACAAGGATCGCGCCAGGGCCGCCGCGGCGTCGCGGCCGCTTCGGATCTGCCTCGCCGCTTCCGGCGGCGGCCACCTGCGACAGCTCCTCGACCTCCAGCCGGTCTGGACGAAGCATCAATACTTCTTCGTCACTGAGGACACCGCGCTGGGGCGTACGCTCGGCGACGAACACCCTACCCGTTTCCTCCCGCACTTCGCCTGGGGCCAGGCCAAGCAAGGCGCCGTGTTGCGGATGCTTGGCCGCGCGTTCACGAGCTTCTTCCGGTCCGGGGCCATCATGCTCCGCGAGCGACCCGACGTGCTCATCACGACCGGCGCCGGGGCCGTCTATCCCGCGGTGCTCTGGGCCCGCGTGCTCGGGACCAAGGTAATCGCCATCGAGTCCTTCGCACGGTTCGAGAAGCCATCTCTGTTCGGCCGTCTGACCGCCCCGGTCGCCAACCACTTCATCATCCAGTCGCCGAAGGTCGCAGCCTCGTACCCCAAGGCCAGGATCTTCGACCCGCTGGTCATCCTCGACACGCCCGCGCCGCCCAAGGAGGACCTGCTGTTCGCGACGGTGGGCGCCACCCTACCCTTCGATCGCCTGGTGTCGGCGGTGGCGCAGTTGAAGAGCGAAGACGCGATCTCCGAGCGGGTGCTCATCCAGACCGGTATCGGAGGCCTCTCGCCGGACGGCCTCGAGGTGCACGAGACCCTGCCCTTCGACCAGGTGCAGACCCTGCTCAAGACGGCCAGCATCGTCATCTGCCATGGCGGTACAGGTTCGATCATCACGGCGCTCCGCGAAGGCTGCCATGTCATCGCCATGCCGCGGCTCTCCGAGCTGTCGGAACATTATGACGACCATCAGTCGGAAATCACCGAGGCGTTCGAGAAACGGGGCCTGATTTCGGTGGCCAAGACGGTCGAGGAGCTTCGTGACGCGATCGCCCGCTGTCGGCAGGCGCCGCGGGTCCTGGCGACCACCAACCCGGTGGCGCTGATCGAGCACCTGGACGAGCTTCTGGCCGGCCGTGGGACCAAGCGATGATCTCGATCATCATTCCCGCCCACAACGAAGAGAGCGTGATCCGCCGCGGGTTGCATGCGGTTCTCGACGGCGCCTCGCCTGGCGAGCTCGAGGTCATCGTCGTGTGCAACGGCTGTTCGGACGCCACAGCCGCCCTGGCGCGCGAGTTCGCGCCGGCCGTCCAGGTCATCGAGACCGACGTCGCTTCGAAATCCAACGCCCTCAACCTGGGCGACGAGGCCGCGCACGGCTTCCCGCGGATCTACATGGACGCCGACGTGGTGATGGACATCGCCTCCATCCGCAAGCTCGCCGACGCGCTGCGCGGCCCGACCGTGATGGCCGCCGCGCCTCGGGTCGAGACCCTGTTCAGCCCCGACTGCGACTGGTCGGTTCGCGCCTTCTACGACTTCTGGATGGACCTGCCGTTCGTCAAGGACGGCATGATGGCGGCCGGCGTCTATGCCGTGAGCGAGGCGGGTCGCGCACGCTTCGGCCGCTTCCCCGACATCATCGCCGACGACGGCTTCTGCCGGCTGCAGTTCACTCCGGTCGAGCGGATCGAGGTCGCCGACGCAGTGAGCCGGGTCACCGCGCCGTCGCGGTTTGCCGACCTGGTGAAGATCAGGACCCGCAGCCGGTTGGGCGTGCACCAGCTGCAGGCGCGCTATCCTGAGCTTTTCGCCGCCGAGCGGAAGGCGAAGCGCTACGGGCACACGCTCGGCCATATCCTGAGCCGGCCGGACCTCTACGTTCCAGCCGTTCCGTTCATCGCGGTATCCGTGATATCGCGCCTGCGAGCGGGTCGGCAGAAGCGCGCCGTCGGTGACTATGTGTGGGAGCGCGACAATTCCTCGCGACTCTAGGGCGATGCCTCGATCACGGGGTGAACGGGTGGGCCGATGTGCGGAATAGGCGGGGTCGTAGACTTCAACAGGGGCGTCGCTGAGGCCACGCTGCAGGCGATGACCGCCGCGCTCGGCCGCCGCGGTCCGGACGCTCACGGGACGCTCATCGACGGCCCCTGCGGGCTCGCCCACACCCGCCTGAGCATCATCGACGTGGCGGGCAGCCCCCAGCCGATGGTCGCGCCCGAGCACGGGCTCAGCCTCACCTACAACGGTGAGATCTACAATTATCAGGCGCTGCGCCGTGAGCTCGAGGCCGGCGGCGAACGCTTCCGCACCAACGGCGACACCGAGGTCCTGCTGCGCTGGCTGTCGCGGTCATGGGCGGACGCCCTGCCGAAGTTCGACGCGATGTTCGCGTTCGGCGCCTGGGACAACCGCCAGCAGCGCCTGCTGCTCGCCCGCGACGCCCTGGGCGAGAAGCCGCTCTTCTACGCGACGCCGGCGCCGGGCGTCCTGGTCTTCGGCAGCGAGATCAAGGCGTTGCTGCGGCACCCTGCCGTTGATCGCCAGCTCGACATGGACGCCCTGCGACAGGCCCTTCGGTTCCGCGCGGTCTATGGCGTGGGTTGCCTGCATCGTGGCGTCCAGCAACTGGAGCCGGGCACCTATCTCGAGTTTAGCCGCGACGGTCTCAAGATCGGCCGCTTCCACGACCTGATCGCCGACGCCGCGCGCGAGCGTGAAGCCCAGGCCGGGATGAGCGAGGCCGCCCTGATCGCCCGCGGCCAGCAGATCTTTACCGAGGCCGTGGAGGAGCGGCTGGTCGCCGACGCCGACGTCCCCGTGGGCGCCTTCCTCTCCGGTGGTCTGGATTCCAGCCTGATCGTCGCCGCCATGCGGCGCGCGCGGGGGCCGGACGCCGAGGTCCGCACCTACTCCGTCGGCTTCGAGGGCGACCCGCATTCCGAACTGCCCTTCGCCCAGACCGTGGCGGACCTGGTCGGGTCGCGGCACCAGAACGTCAACGTCGGCGCGGATGTGTATGTCGCCCGGATGGCGGAACTCTCCGCCTGCCGCGACGGCCCGGTCAGCCAACCCGCAGACGTGGCGATCGCCCAGCTCTCCACCGTCGCGCGCCAGCATGTGAAGGTGGTGCTTTCCGGCGAGGGCGCGGACGAGGTCTTCGCCGGCTATCCCAAGTACGCCTTTGCCGGCGCCCCGTGGCTGGCGCGGAAGGGTGCGGCGGCCGTCGGCGCGAAGAACCTGGCGGGCATGGCCGGCCTGCTGGGCGTGGACCGCCGCCGCGCCCTGGTCGCCGCGCGGGCCTTGAGCGAGGGCCGCGAGGTGGACCGTCACGCCCAATGGTTCAGCTACTTCGACCGCACCGACCTGGCCCGCCTGCTGCCGGGTCTGGATTGGTCGGCGGCCGCCTGGGACAAGTCCATCGAGAACCAGCAGGCGGTCCTGCAGCGGGTGAACGGCGCGACCAGTCTGCAACGGATGCAGACCTCCGACTGCCTGACCTGGCTGCCGGGAAACATGCTGGAGCGCGGCGACCGCATGACCATGGCCGAGGGCCTGGAGGTGCGTCCGCCCTTCCTCGACAAGGCGCTCTCGGCCTTCGGACTCGCCTTGCCGGACCGGATGAAGGTGCGGGGCATGACCGGCAAATGGATCGTGCGCCGGTGGGCCGACAACCTGGTGCCACCCGAGATCCTCGCGCGGCCCAAATGGGGGTTCCGCACGCCCTTGAACGTCTGGTTCCGGGGGCCGATGCGCGCGTTTCTGACCGATCACCTGACGGCCAAGGACGGACTCTGCG
The DNA here is from genome assembly GCA_050729355.1 of Phenylobacterium sp. Lineage (GTDB taxonomy): Bacteria > Pseudomonadota > Alphaproteobacteria > Caulobacterales > Caulobacteraceae > Phenylobacterium. The sequence continues at coordinate 4,873 of JBOHKZ010000179.1, forward strand.
CCACCTATGGCGATCCCAAGGTGGTGGCCGACCTGCTGGACGGGCATCTGTCGGGCGCTGTCGACGCCAGCGACGCCCTATGGACGCTGCTCTCCGCCGAGGTCTGGTATCAGTCCGTCTACCGGCCGCTGGTCGCGGGCGCCTGCACCGGCGTCAAACACTGATCCAGGGCGGCGGACCGCGCTCGTCCCGCACCCCAGCCCACCAGCCGCTCAGGGCGTAGCCGAGCTGGGCCCAGGCGCCGCGGCGGCCAAACCGCAGGAAGAGCAAGGCGAAGGACGCGCTCGCCGCTACGACCAGGCGTCCCGGATAGCGGTCGCGGGTGACAAGGACCTTATTCCGCTCGTCCAGATAAACGGGCATCCGCCCACGGTCGCGCACGTCCAGCGCCGAGCCGGTGCTGGTGCCCTGGTCGTGCAGCACATAGGCCTCCGGCGCGATGCCAAACGTCAGCCCGGCCTGCACGCCGCGCAGGCACCACTCGACCTCCTCGCAGTAGAGGAAATAGTCCTCGCGCATGGGGCCGACCCGCTCCAGGAACTCGCGGCCGACCAGCATCGAGGCTCCGCTGATGTAGTTCAGCCGCTCTTGCGCGGCGACCGCGCCCAGCGGGTCGTCGAGGGTCAGGGCGTCGTCCAGGGAGACCGCTCGGGCGAGCCAGGCGTTCCACACCCCTCCCCGTGACCGGACGTGGCCGCTGGCGTCATGGATCGTTCCTCCCACCGCCGCGCATCCGCCCTTCGCCAGCCGCGCGGACAGTCGCTCAAGCGCTTCGGGATAGGGCACGGCGTCCGGATTGAGCACCCACCAGGCGTCGGCCTCCGGCGTCGCGGCCATGCACAGGTTGACGCCGCCGGCGTAGCCCAGATTGCTGCGCGCATCGATCAGGCGGACGGGCTGCCCGCCCGCAAGCCGCTGCGGAACCGCCGCGACCAGCGCAGCGAAGGCCTCGGGGCCCCCGTTCTCGCAAATGACGACTTCGAAGTCGGTGTGCGTCGACACGGCCAGTGCAGCCAGGCATTCGGTGATGTCATGCAGGTTTCGAAACCCTACGATACAGACCGCGACATGCATGACGGCGAGGACCTCCGGCTGCTCGCGATGGACTTAGGGATCTCTGGAAGCTCAATAACCGCGAATTGATAACTTCGCGTGCACAGTGCCCTCATCGCCGTACGGTTCGGTAGGGCGTGGCACGATGTCGGTGACCCGTGATACTAGGGCGGCGGACGGGTGGCGCCTTTCGGTCCGGGGTAGTTCCAAATCAATGATTTCTAATCGCATTTGCGGCCGACTCATTGAAATCGAAACTTCGCGTGCGATCGTGGATGACCGATGCTAAAGACGTCATAATGCGGATATTGTATAGTTTCCCACACGCGCTTGGCGCGCCCGGCATTGGGACGACCGCAGTCAATCAGGTACTCAGCTTACTGGATCGTAATCACCAAGTGACGGTGTTTGCGGCGAGCATTCATCAGAATACACCCATTCCGAGAGCCACGATCGTCACGACGATGATGTTCGGCGGCGTCAGGGTTCCGCACAAAGTCTTGGGAATGGACCGGACGATGGCCCTGCACGACCGTCGCGCCGCAGCCTATCTTCGCCGGCACGCCGACAAGTTCGATGTCGTGCACTGCTGGCCCGGCGCATCGCTGGACACCCCGATCGCGGCCGCCGACCTTCGCATTCCCGCGGTCAGGGAAGTTCCGAACACCCATACCGCCAACGCCTACGAGGTCGTCGCGCGGCTGTGCAGCGACCTCGGCATCGAGTTGCCGAAGGGGCATTCGCACAGAACCAACATCTCGCGCCTGAAGCGGGAAGAGGCGGAATACGAGGCCAGCTATCGGCTTCTCGTGCCGTCGGCCTATGTGCGCTCGAGCTTCCTTGAGCGCGGATTTTCGCCCGAGAAGCTCTTGCAGCACCAGTACGGATTCGACCCCGCCAGCTTCAAGCCGCGCGAGGGCCCGAGGAGCGGTCCGTTTCACGCGGTCTTTCTTGGGGCGGTCGAGCCGCGCAAGGGTCTCCACATCGCGTTGGAAGCCTGGCGCAGGGCCGGCGCCCATGAACGCGCCCGCTTCTCGATCTATGGCCGCGTCGTCGAAGAGTACCGCCCGGCGATCGAGGAATACCTGCAGATGCCCAATGTGCAGCTCCATGAATTCACCGATGACGCGGCAAGCGTGCTTCGCGAGGCCGATGCGCTGGTCCTGCCCTCCTTCGAAGAGGGCAGCGCCTTGGTCACCTATGAGGCCCAGGGGTGCGGCGCGATCCCCGTGGTCTCCGACGCCGCCGGCGCACAGTGCGAGCACCTGGTGACGGGAATGGTTCACCCGGCCGGCGACGTCGACATGCTCGCCCAGCATTTTTCCCGGCTGATCGATGAGCCGGCGTTGCTCGCAAACCTCCGCACGGCCGTCTTGCAGCAGCGCGACAAGCTCACCTGGGCGGCGGCGGCCGCGCGGCTGGACGGCTGCTACGAAGCGGCGCGGGCCTCACTGGCCTAGCGGGCCCGCGAGTAGATCGATGCAAGAGCGTACATTCCAGAAGGTCTCCGAGACCGTGCGCGACGGGTTCGCGACGCCGCATCGGCTCACCGGTCTGCCCGGCACGCTGTCGGGCTGCATCTATCGCGCGGACGGCACGAAGGTCGCCCTTTCGGAGCGGTTTGGCGGCTACGCGGGGGACCATTTCGCCACCCACAACCCCGACGCCCTGCCCCGTCCAGAAACCGCGCGGAAGCTGCCTGGCCGGGGGCTCTACCTCGGCAACTACATGGGCGGGCACTACGGCCACTTCATCACCGAGACGCTCTCCACCTTCTGGATTTTCGAGGACGAGCCGGCCGATACGTTCGACTACGTGCTGTTCCACCCCTTCGTCTTCGGCGACGCGATCCCTGACTATGTGAAGTTCTGCTTCGAAAAGTTCGGGATCAGCGAGGACAAGGTGATCGTCGCCGGCGGCGAGGTGCTGGCGTTTGAAGAGCTGGTGGTCCCGGAACGCCTGTTCCGGCTCAACCACTCGTCGGATCCGCGCCTGCGCTGGGTGTTCGGGCATCTGACGAGCGGGGCCCGCGCGCCTCAGGCGGCCCCGGAACGGCTCTATGTCTCAAGGCGGCGCTTCAGCCGCCGCGACCTGTTCCGCGTGGTCGCCAACGAGGCGCACATCGAAACGGCGTTCCAGCGGCGGGGGTTCGAGGTCATCTACCCGGAGAGCATGTCGTTCGAGGACCAGATCGCCCTCTACAGCCGCGCGCAGTGGGTGGCCGGCATATCCGGGTCGGGCCTGCACAACAGCCTCTTCATGCAACCCGGCGCCACGATCATCGAGCTCGGCGATCCGAGGTACAGTGGCAAGCGATCCCCGACACAGATGCTGTGCGACGGCGTGTCGGGCGTGCGCAACGAGCTGATCCCCTTCGTCGGTCAGTCGTTCGGCGGGTACCGGGTGACGTTGTTCGACATGCGCCTGCTGCAGGCTCGCCTGGACGCGATCCTGCAGAACGGACCGGGTGCGCCGACGCCCTTGCTGCCTTCGCCGGGCCTGAGCACTCGCCTCCAGCAGATCGCCGAGGCGACCTATCTCTGCGTTCGCACCATTGGCGGGACACTGGCGCGAGGGACGCTCAATCGCCTGGGCTTTTCGAAGTAGGGGCTAGCCCCAGACGTCGGGCGACGGCGGCTCTAGCAGGGAGCCGGTGACGGCAAGTCCCGGATCGCGGTCGCGGGCCAGCAGCAGGGGGCCGTCCAGGTCGGCCACCGCGGCGCCTTGAGCCAGGATCAGCGCCGGAGCCGCGCCGAGCGAGGTGCCGACCATCGATCCGGCCATGATCTCGAAGCCCATCGCCCGGGCCTGGGCCGCGAGCGCCAGGGCCTCGGTCAGGCCGCCGGCCTTGTCGAGCTTGATGTTGATCATTCCGTAGCGGCCCTTGCAGCCGGCCAGCTCGGCGCGGGTGTGCAGGCTTTCGTCGGCGCAAAGCGGCACGGGACTGTCGTAACCGTCCAGGGCCTGGTCTTCCCCGGCTGGCAGCGGTTGCTCGACCACCAGAACCCCCAGCCTCGCGAAATCCGGCGCGACGCGCCGCAGGTCGTCCAGGCTCAACGCCTCGTTGGCGTCGACCACCAGCCGCGCTTTCGGCGCCGCGCCCCGCACGGCCTCCACGGCGGCAAGGTCGTCCGCGCCGCCGATCTTCAGCTTCAGGATCGGTCGTCGGGCGTTGGCGCGCGCGGCCTCCGCCATATCGGCAGGCGAGGCCAGGCTGATCGTGAAGCACGTCTTCACCGGATCGAGCCGCGCCAGCCCGGCCAGAGCCCAGGCGCGGACGCCGGCTCGCTTGGCCTCCAGGTCCCAGAGCGCACAATCGACCGCGTTGCGCGCCGCGCCAGCCGGCAGCAGGTCCTGTAACTCGCCGCGACCGGCCCCGGCCTCGATCCGCGCGCGGACGGACTCGATCTGGGCGACGACGCCAGCGGTGGTCTCGCCATAGCGGGCGTAAGGTACGGCCTCGCCTCGCCCCCGATGGTCGCCGTCGGTGATCTCGGCGACCACGACCTCCGCTTCGGTCTTGGCGCCGCGCGAGATGACGAAGGCCGCGGCCAGCGGCCAGCGCTCGTGGCGGGCGCTGAGCCGCACCACGCCCTAGACCGCGTCCCCCGCCGCGGCGTCGAGCAACAGGTAGAGACGCCCCGCCTCATCGCCCAACAGGCTGGCCATCAGGAAGCCCTCGGGATCGCGCACCACCGCATCGTCCACCAGCGTCTGGTAGCGGCGGACATAGACCTGCACCTGCCGCTTCACGCCGTCGTCGGTCGTGAGCCGTCGTGCGATCCGGCGCACGGCGGCCGGCGCCAGGCGCTTGACCACTTCGCGGGCGCCTTCCAGATCGCCGGTCTGGACCGCCGCCGCGATCTCGTCGATCCGGGCCTTGGGCAGCAGCTTGCCCGGCTCCACGCCCATCTTGGCGAGTTCGGCCCCGAGCTGATCCTGCAGCCGCTCGCCGTCGGAATCGGCGCCGTCGATCGAGGCCAGGAGGTCCTTCCAGGTCCACTCGCCCTCCGGCGGGTCCTCTCCATCCACGGTCGGGCCCCCGGCGGCCTCGAACACCGCCGAGAACTCCTCGTCCGTGGCGGTGGGCGTCAGTTTCAGGCGGGGCCGCAAGGCCTCGGCCAACCCCGAATCCTCCGGCTCGACCGACGCCGTGGGCGCGGGCTCCATCAGGTCGTCGAGCTCCAGGACGTCATCGAGATCCGGTTCGGGCGCGGGCTCGACGACAGGCGCGGCTTCGGCCGCCGGGCGACGCCGGGCGGGACGCGCCGGCGGCGCGGGAGCCTGCAGGGCCGTCGGCTGGAACGGCGACACCGCGGCGGCCGTCCCCATCAGGCGCACGGCCTCGCTCAGCATCTCGAAGTTGCGGCGTACGCGCTCCTGGAACGCGGCGTCGATCGACTGGGCCTCCTCGGCGGTGCGACGCGCCTGGACCATCAGCTCGTCCATGCCGTTGGCGACGGCGGTGCGGACAAGCTCCACCTGGCCCCTGGCGTTCGCCGGCAGCCGCGCCGCGCGCTGCTCCAGCTCGGTCATCATGTCCTGCAGCTCGGCCAGGGTGGCGCGCGCCGAGGCGGCCCCCTCCTCCAGCTTCAGCGCCGTGGCGGAGCCGGCCTGGTCGACCATGGCCGACGATTGCTCGACCAAGGCCCGGGCCTCGGCGAGCCGCGCCTCGAACGCCTGGTTCGCCTTCTGGCCCGCCAGGAAGGCGGCCTCGGAAAGCTGGTCCACTTGCTCGCGCGCCGAGGCGGCGTGGCTGGCGGCGGCGGCCCGCGTACCCTCCGCCGCGGCGGCGAGCGCGTCGATGGCGGCGCGGGTCTGGGCTTCGAGCTTGCTCCGCTGCTCTGCGGCGGCCGTGGACACGGACTCCAGCGACTGCAGGGTCGATTGACCGAACTCCTCCCTCTCGGCCTGCGCAGTCTCGGCCAGGTCGCGGAACTGGGCCGCTGCGTCCGTCATCAGCTGACGCAGGCTCTCGCCGCCCATCAGCGCGCGGTCGTTCATTTCCGCCGCCGAGACGCGGGCCTGGTTGATGAAGTCGCCCAGGGTGGCGGCGTGGACTTCCGCGTCGGCCGCGAAACCCTCGTGGTCGGCTTTCAGCGCCTGGGAGAGCGTGATCAGGGCCGTCCGCTGCTCGCTCAGCCCGCCTTCGATGGCCCGGACCTGCTCGGACACGCCGACACCGGCGGTCTCCAGGCGTGCGATGTGGCGGGTCAGGTCCTCGCCGGCCGTGCGCGCAGCGTCGGTGGCTTCCCCGGCCGCAGCGGCCAGGTCGGCGGCGCGGGCGGCAAGCGTCGCCTCGGCCTCCCGCAGCTGGGTTTCGGCGAGGTCGGACGCCTCGGCGACCATTTTCGCCTGCTGGCCGATGCTGTCGACCACCTTGGAAGCCTGCAGGTCGAGCCTCTGGGTGACGGCGTCCATCTCTGTGCGCTCCCGACCCAGCGTCTTCACCAGCTGGTGGGCGACATGGACGGAATCCTGCGTCCCCTCGGCGAGCTTCTCGGTCTCCACGGCCATGGCCTCGCGAAGCGCCAGCAGCGCCTCACGCGCCTGGTCGGCGGCGTCGGCGGCGTGGAGGATCTCGTCGCGCACGCTTTGCACGACCTGGCCGGCGCGCCCCGCCGCGGTCATGGCCGGCGTGAGCATGTCCTCCGCCATCGCCCGGGCGCGGCGCGCCTCGGCGGCAAGTTTCTGGCCCTGCCGCAGCATGTAGGCCGCGCCGAATACGAAGAACGCCGGGCCGATGGCCAGAAGGGCGAACACCGCCAGCGCAAACGCGTCCTGGCGCAGGGGCTCGACGCCGCCCCGGTAGCCGACGGCGAAGGCTATCGGCGCAAGCGCCCAGAGGACGGCGACAGCCAGAGCCACCAGGTAGATCGGCCAGCCGGGCGGCGGCTTGAGGGCGTCCTCAGCGACCGCCTCGTAGTCGGGCTGGTCCAGCTTGCGCGGCACCGGCGCGCGGCCAGCCACGGCCGCCACCTCGCCGCGCCCCGCCGGGGCCGTTGGAGCTTCGAGCGTGGGTTCGGCGTAGTCCTCGAACGCGTCGAACGCGGGCTCGGCCTCGCGGGCGATTGGCGGCTCGGCCGGACGCTGGTCCGGGGAGGCGCCAAAATCGGCCGGGCGGACCCGCTTGCTCATCTTCATACGCGCCATGGCCCTTCGATCGCTGCGGCCCGCCCCGAGCTGCGCCCAAGGATTACCCGCGATAGTTCGCGACGCAAACAGCCGTACCATTTTGCCTGGGGTTCAGAGACGCCTTGCCGCGGAGCGCGGCGGCGGCGCGCAGGGATCAGGTCTTGATCGCCTGCATCCGCTCATGCGCCCGCTGCTGTTCGGGGCACATCGACAGCTTCTCGGCCTTGCGATGGCTGCGGGCCACCACGCGCTCGGCGGCCGGGGTCGGGCGTTGTTCCATTTGAGGCGCGTCCAGCGCCACACCGAAGTGCGAGAACGCAAAGGCCGAGGAATGCACGACCACAGCGGCGACCATTTCCGTCAACGTCGTCATCTGGCCCTCCCTCTCCGTGCTCTCGCTGATTCCGTCGATCGTGGGTATACGACAAACCGACCGCCAGGGCGACGGTATGTCGCCATGAAATTTGCGTAATGTTCGGCCCTGAGACTGCGATCCGGGTCCTATCGCATGCGCTTGTAGTAGACCCGCAGGCGGTTCTTTTGTCGGCGCAGGAATGAATACTTTTCCAGGGCGCGCTCGCGGATGGTTTCAGCCCGCCAACCACTCACATAGGCGATGCGCGGAACGATCCGCAGCCCCGGTCCGCCGGCGCGTATCTCATCGCTGGTGTAGACGCGCTTGTAGCCGGTCAGCGCGCCCAGCACCCGGCGATCGTAGCTGCCGAACGGAATGGCGAAGCCCTCCACGTCGCCATGGACGGCGTCCGCAATGGCTTGGCGCGACTCCGAGGTCTCCAGGCGAAGCGTCGCCTCGTCGGTCTTGCGCAGGTCGGTGTGGCTGTGCCCGTGGCTGCCGACCCCCATGCCCATGTCCGTCAGGGCTCGCAGCGCGGCCGGGTCCAGATAGTAGGGATCGTTCAACCGGCCGGCGCACACGAAGAAGGTCGCCGTCAGCCCCCGCTCGGCCAGCGCCGGGGCAGCGATGTCCAGATCACTGCGGTTGCCGTCGTCGAAGGTGATCTCGACCGGAGCGCCGGTCTCCGCCTGCAGGGCGACGATCGCGTCGAGCAGGCGAAAGTACAGGTCGGGCTCGCACCAGTACGGCGCCTCGTCGGCCGGCAGCGCCGCCCGCGGCGTCCCGATTCCATGGAAATTGAACACAATCCGGTCGGAGCCGGACCTGTCGTGGCTGACCAGACTCATATCGATCCGCCCGCCGGAATTTCCGGGGTCGGGCATCGTTCGGTCCGGGCCGTTCCGGCGGACATCAAGGTCAGCTCCACTATTCATCTCGAAGGGCCAGAATTCTGCGAGCCCTCTCCGTGATAGTGGAATTGGAATGAGGAAGCCGTCAACAAAACGGCTCTTCGCGGCGCCTTTGGCCGGCTACGATATGGACTGGCGTGGCCTGATTGTTGCAGGACGATCGAGCCTCCTCGGGGAGGCCGTTGGCGGGGGATAATGTGGGTGGAATTCGGCCGATCGAGGAGAAGGATCTCCCGGGCATCGTCACCCTTTTCGACGAGATGTTCCCCGGACGCGGCGCCGCCTATTTCGAGGCGGGCCTGAAGCGCATCGCGGCGCGTGAGATCCCGGAAGGCACTGAGACCTACGGCTATATGGTCGACGACGACGGGCCAAAGGGCGCCATCCTGACGATCTCCACCTGGCACGGCCCGCCGGACGACCGGCAGCTGTTCATCAACCTCTCGACCTGGTGCGCTCAACGGTCCCACCTGCAGTTCGCCCGGGAGCTCTACCGCCTGGGCGGCGAGCGAAACGACGCGGTCAACACCAACCTCTCCGCGGCCCTGCACACGCTCAAGACGGTGACCAAGTGCGGCTACAAGGCCCGAACCACCGGCCAGTTCGCGGGGTTCGCGGTTCGCGGGCCCCGATCGAAGGCCCGCGTCCTGACGCCGGAGCAGGCGCTCGCCAAAGGGATGCCGCCCTACTTGGGCAAGGTGCTGGCCGACCACGCGGAGCTGGGCGCCCTGACGCCCTGCCTGGAAGCCGAGGGTCGCATACTCCCGCTGATCATCCTGCGCCGCCGCATCAAGGGGATCATCCCGGCGGCGCAGCTGATCTACTGCGAGGACACGTCCTGGCTCTTGCGCCACGGGCACGCACTCTTCGGGTGGCTGCGCCTGCGGGGGCTGCCCGCCCTGCTCGTCGACGCCAATGAACCCACGCCCCAGCTGGTCGGCCGGTTCTTCCCCGGCAAAGGGGCCAGGTACATGCGCGGTCAGGAACCGCGCATGGACGTCGACCACAGCTACACCGAGATGGTCTACCTCGGCATCTAGGCGGCGAGCCGTCCCTTGAAGCTCGCGCCCTCGTGGGCCAGCAGCCATTCCTTGCGCGGCAGACCGCCGCCGTAGCCGGTCAGCGAGCCGTTGGTTCCGATCACCCGGTGGCAAGGCACCACCACCGCGACGGGATTGGCCCCATTCGCCAGGCCGACCGCGCGCACGGCCGTGGGCCGCCCGATGCGTTCGGCCAGACCGCGGTAGCTTAGCGTCTCGCCGGCCGGGATCGAGCAGAGGGTCTCCCAGACCTTTAGTTGGAACGGCGTACCCGACGCCTTCCACGGAACGGCGTCGAGCGCTGAGGCATCGCCGTTGAAGTAGGCCTCGAACGGCCCGCGCACGCCGGCCGGCGCCTTGCCCTCCTGCAGGCGAGCCTTCGGATAGTGTTTCCCGATCCAGCTCAGCATGTGGGCTTCGTAGTCGGTCCAGTTGAACGCGCGCAGATAGCCGGCCTCATCGGTGACGAGCAGGGCCGTCCCGATCGGCGTGGCCAGGCGGTCGAGGGTCAGGGTTTCAGGCGGCGCGACGGGCATTGGTCTTGGTCCTCTTGGTCTCGGTGACGGGCTGGACGGCGTCGGCCGCCCAGAGGTGTTGCGCCGCATAGGCGCGCCAGGGCCGCCAGGCCTCGGCCCGCGCCAGCAGCTCCGCGGGATTGGGACGCAGTCCGGCCTCGTCGGCCATCGCCCGCATCAGACCGATGTCGGCCTGCGGGAAGGCGTCCGGCTCCCTGAGTTCGCGCAGGGCGATGTACTGCGCCGTCCACTCGCCGACCCCCGGCAGCGCCTTGAGCGCGGCGATGGCGCTCTCCAGGTCGGCGCGCGGGGTGAAGATGGTGGGATCGGCCGCGACGGTGCGCGCCAGCGCCTCCAGCGCTGCACCGCGTGCCTTGGGCATGCCGAGCGCAGCGATATCCTGGCCGACCAGCCGGTCCGGCGTTGGGAAGACGCGGCTGAGACCCAACTTCACCGCCGCGGGATCGTCGATGGGCTCGCCATAGGCCTCCACCAGCTTGGCGGCGAGGCCGCGGGCGGCGGTGACGGTGATCTGCTGGCCCAGGATCGCGCGGACCGCCAGTTCGAAGCCATCCCAGGCGCCGGGCGCGCGCAAGCCCGGCCGCGCCGCGACCAGCGGGGCCAGGGCCGGGTCCTGGCTCAGATGCGCGCCGATCAGGCAGGGGTCGGCGGTCAGGTCGAACACCCGCCGGATACG
>JBOHKZ010000180.1:0-4932 GCA_050729355.1 Phenylobacterium sp.
GCGGCAGGCGCGGCGGGCTGAGCGGCGGGCGCGGGTTGCGCCGGCTCTTGCGCGTTTGCGGCGGTCACGAGGCCCGCGGCGAGGATCAGACTGGCGAGAGCGGTGCGCATTAGAAGTTCCCTGACATTCGGCGCGCCATCAAACTGGAGCACGGCGCCCTAGGCAAGACCTGAAGAAGGCAAAATTACAAGTATAATATCAGGCTGCTTCAACAGCGTGCTCCGCGAGCACGGTGAAGCCATCCGGCGTGACGTCTGCGAAGCCGCCGCGCACCTCGAAAACGGTGACGGCGCCGTCGTTGTGGACACGCACCTGACCTTCTTTCAGGGCGGTCATGAACGGGGCGTGACCCGCCAGGACCCCGAAGTCGCCTTCGGAGCCCGGCGCGTCGACCTGGTCCACCAGCCCGGAGAAGAGCTCACGCTCCGGCGAGACCAGCGAGAAGTTGAGCTTGTCGGCCATGAGACCTTAGGCTTCCTGCGCCAGTTGCTCGGCCTTGCGGACCGCGTCTTCGATGGTGCCGACGTTGTAGAAGGCCGGCTCCGGCAGGTGGTCGTATTCGCCGTCCACAACCGCCTTGAACGAGCGGATGGTGTCCTCGAGCGAGACCAGCACGCCGGGCGTGTTGGTGAACTGCTCGGCCACGTGGAAGGGCTGCGACAGGAAGCGGCTGATCTTACGGGCGCGGGCGACCGTCAGCTTGTCCTCTTCCGAGAGCTCGTCCATGCCCAGGATGGCGATGATGTCCTTCAGGGCCTTGTAGGCCTGCAGGGTTTCCTGGACGCGGCGGGCGACCTGGTAGTGCTCTTCGCCGATCACCAGCGGATCCATGATCCGCGAGGTGGAGTCGAGCGGGTCGACGGCGGGGAAGATGCCCTGCGAGGCGATGTCGCGGCTGAGCACGGTCGTCGCGTCCAAGTGGGCGAACGAGGCGGCCGGCGCCGGGTCGGTCAGGTCGTCGGCGGGTACGTAGATGGCCTGCACCGAGGTGATCGAACCCTTGGACGTCGAGGTGATGCGCTCCTGCAGGTTGCCCATCTCGGTGGCCAGCGTCGGCTGATAGCCCACGGCCGAGGGGATGCGGCCCAGCAGCGCCGACACTTCCGAGCCGGCTTGGGTGAAGCGGAAGATGTTGTCGATGAAGAGCAGCACGTCCTTGCCCTCTTCGTCGCGGAAGTACTCGGCCTGGGCGAGACCCGTCAGGGCGACGCGGGCGCGGGCGCCCGGAGGCTCGTTCATCTGGCCGTAGACCAGGGCGCACTTGGAGCCCTCGGTCGATCCGCCGTGCTCGCGCGGGTCCTTGTTCACGTTGGACTCGATCATCTCGTAGTAGAGATCGTTGCCTTCGCGGGTGCGTTCGCCGACGCCGGCCAGCACCGAGTAGCCGCCGTAGGCCTTGGCGATGTTGTTGATCAGCTCCTGCATGGTCACGGTCTTGCCGACGCCAGCGCCGCCGAAGAGGCCGATCTTGCCGCCCTTGGTGTAGGGGCAGAGCAGGTCGATGACCTTGATTCCGGTGACCAGCACTTCGGCCGAGGTCGTCTGCTCGGCGAAGGACGGGGCCTCGCGGTGGATCGAGGACGAGAAGGGCGAATTGATCGGACCGGCTTCGTCGATCGGATCGCCGATGACGTTCATGATGCGGCCGAGGCAGGCGGGACCGACCGGCACGGTGATCGAGCGGCCGGTGTCGGTGACCGGTTGGCCGCGGGTCAGACCCTCGGTGGTGTCCATGGCGATGGCGCGCACGGTGTTCTCACCCAGGTGCTGGGCGACTTCGAGCACGAGGCGGAAGGGCTCGCCGGTGCGCTGGTCGACGTTGGTCGTCTCCAGCGCGCTGAGGATCGCCGGCAGGTGGCCTTCGAACTCAACGTCGACGACGGCGCCGATGATCTGCACCAGACGGCCGGTGGCGACGCCCTTGGCGGCGACCGGGGTCTTGGCGGCGGACTTCGCCGGCGCCTTGGGGGCGGCGGGCTTCTTCGCGGCGGGCTTCTTGGCGGCGGTGGTGGTGGCCATGGGGTCCAACTCTCTCGTTCGTCTCTAGATCGCTTCAGCGCCGGAGATGATCTCGATCAGCTCCTTGGTGATCTGCGCCTGGCGTGCACGGTTCATCTGCAGGGTGAGTCCGGAGATCATGTCCCCGGCGTTACGGGTGGCGTTGTCCATCGCCGTCATCTGGGCGGCGAAGAACCCGGCCTGGTTCTCCAGCATGGCGGAGAACACCTGGGTGGTGATGTTGCGGGGCAGCAGCTCGGCGAGGATGGTCTCCTCGTCGGGCTCGTACTCGTAGGAGGCGCCCTTCAGGTCGATCGGCGGGGCGCCGGTGGCGACCTCGGCCGGGATCAGCTGCTTGGCGGTCGGGATCTGGGTGACCACCGACTTGAACTGGCTGAAGAACAGCGTGACGACGTCGACTTCGCCGCCGTCGAACAGCTCGCGGATCTTGGCGGCGACCTCTTCGGCCACCTCCAGCGAGGGGCTGCCGCCGGCTTCGATCGCGCCCACCGAGCGGGTGCCGTAGAAGCGGCGGATCTGGTCGCGGGCCTTGCGGCCGACGGTCAGAATCTTGACGTCCTTGCCTTCGTTCAGCAGCGCGGCGATCCGCTCGCGCGCGGTCCGCACGATGATGGTGTTGAAGCCGCCCGCCAGGCCGCGGTCGGAGGTGGCGACGACGATCAGGTGGCGCTGGCTGGAGCCGGTGCCGACCAGCAGCTTCGGGGCGCCGTCGCCCGAGACGCCGGCCGCCAGGTTGGCGATCACCGCCGCCATCCGCTCGGCGTAGGGCCGCGCGCTCTGCGCCGCGCTCTGGGCGCGCCGCAGCTTGGCCGCTGCAACCATCTGCATCGCCTTCGTGATCTTCTGCGTGGCTTTCACGCTCGAGATCCGATTGCGCATTTCCTTGACGCTGGCCATTGCGCGCTCTCAGGCCTTCCTAAACAACCACCAGGTGCTGTCGTCCATCACGGTCGTCCTTCGCCAGAAGAACCCGTAATCGACCAGCACCAGGTCGGGGAATGAATCCAAATACAGCGAACCGAAGTCGTTCTTGAACAGAAGGTCGCTCTCGCCCCGGTAGGGGATCGCTTCGGCCTTCGGCGAGAAATACTCGGCGCAGAACACATATTTCGACGAGACCCGATGGATCTCGCTCATCGTCTTTTCGAGCAGGCTGGGATCGACGTGGATCAGCACGCCCGAGGTGAAGGCCAGCTCCACCGCGCCGTCGGCCAGCGGGATCGAATGGCCGAAGCCTTCGAGCACGCGATCGGCCGGCAGCACCGCGTCCCCCACCAACCGCCCACGGGCGGCCGGATTAGGTTCGAGGCCCCAGAGCTTCATCGACGACAGCGCCTGGATGCCCTGCAGGTTCAGGCCGACGTTGGGCCCCACCTCCAGCGCACTCTTCGGCATGTCGCCGACGATCTTGCGGAAGACCTCGCCCCACACCCGCGCACGGCCGCGCACGGCGTCGGTCGAAGCGGCGTTGCGCTCCGTGTACCGATCGCCGAACTCGCCGGACCAGGCGTGCAGCGCTTTGGGTTGGTCATCCGCCATCGTCAGTCGGCTTAGGCGAAGTTCTCTGCGAACGAAGCCAGCACGGACTTCAGATCGTCTTCGACGTTCTTGAGGTCCTTCTCGATGCGGATCTTGTCCAGCAGGCCCTGGTGCTTGCCGTGCAGGTGCTCCAGCAGCTCGCGCTCGAAGCGGCCGACCTGAGCGGTCGGGACGCGGTCGAGGTAGCCGCGGGTGCCGGCGTAGATCACCGCCACCTGTTCCTCGACCGCGAGCGGCGAGTACTGGGGCTGCTTCAGGAGTTCGGTGAGGCGTTCGCCGCGCGCCAGCATGCGCTGGGTGGCGGCGTCCAGGTCAGAGCCGAACTTCGCGAAGGCGGCCATTTCCCGGTACTGGGCGAGCTCGCCCTTGATGGGGCCGGACGCGGCCTTCATCGCCTTGATCTGGGCCGAGGAGCCCACGCGGCTGACCGAGATGCCGACGTTCACCGCCGGGCGGATGCCCTGGAAGAACAGGTCGGTTTCCAGGAAGATCTGGCCGTCGGTGATCGAGATCACGTTCGTGGGGATGTAGGCCGACACGTCGTTGGCCTGGGTCTCGATGAGCGGCAGGGCGGTCAGCGAGCCGGAGCCGTTGTCTTCGTTGAGCTTGGCGGCCCGCTCGAGCAGGCGGCTATGCAGATAGAAGACGTCGCCCGGATAGGCTTCGCGGCCCGGCGGACGGCGCAGCAGCAGCGACATCTGGCGATAGGCGACGGCCTGCTTGGACAAGTCGTCATAGATGATGACGGCGTGCATGCCGTTGTCGCGGAACCACTCGCCCATGGCGCAGCCGGCGAAGGGCGCCAGGAACTGCAGCGGCGCGGGCTCCGAAGCCGTGGCCGAAACGACGATCGTGTAGTCCAGCGCGCCGCGCTCCTCGAGCGTCTTGACGATCTGGGCGACGGTCGAGCGCTTCTGGCCAATCGCGACGTAGACGCAGTAGAGCTTGCGGCTCTCGTCGCTGCCCTGGTTGATTGCCTTCTGGTTCAGGAAGGTGTCGATGGCGACGGCGGTCTTGCCGGTCTGACGATCGCCGATGATCAGCTCGCGCTGGCCGCGGCCGACCGGCACCAGCGAGTCGATCGCCTTGAGGCCGGTCTGCATCGGCTCGTTGACCGACTTGCGCGGAATGATGCCGGGCGCCTTGACCTCGACCAGGCGACGCTCGGTCGTGGCGAGCGGGCCCTTGCCGTCGATCGGATTGCCGAGACCGTCGACCACGCGGCCGAGCAGTCCCTTGCCGACCGGAACGTCGACGATGGTGCCGGTGCGCTTGACGGTGTCGCCTTCGCGGATCGTGCGATCCTCGCCGAAGATCACGACGCCGACATTGTCGCTTTCCAGGTTCAGGGCCATGCCGCGCGTGCCGCCCGGG
>JBOHKZ010000181.1:0-3600 GCA_050729355.1 Phenylobacterium sp.
CGATGGCCTCGGCGACGTAGTCGCGGATCTCGGTCTGGCGTTCCTGGGCCGCCCAGCGCAGTGCGCCCAGCCGGGCGCGCGCGTCCTCGACCCGGGCTTTTTCGATGTCCTCGGCCAGCCGGGTCTCCAGCGCCAGCGTCTGGCGCACGGCCCGGGCGATCCGCGAATAGACCAGGCCGAGGTCGGCGTTCCCGAACCGCGACGCAGGCCGCGGCGCGTCTTCGTCCGCGGCGTCAGCCCGGGCGAGCGCTTCGTCGCGCACCGCGCGCGCCATCTGCATGCCGATCTCGGCCAGCTCCTGCAGCATGGCCGCCTGCCGCTCCCGCCGCGCCTCAGCCGCGCTCACCGGCGCACGACCCTCGGGATCGTCCGGCTCAGGCGCGTGGCTGACGGAATGCTCGTACATGAACAAAACGAGAACATGGAGACCGGCCATTGTCAAGGTTTTTCGGCCCGGTGGGGCGCGCAAGGTCCGGGCGCTCGCTGGACGTCCACCAAGGGGGATGCGGACTTGGGCCGGGCCGTCCTTCGCCCTAGGATAGGGTGTGACGCCGGCGTCGAGGTCGAGGATCGGCTAGTCGCTTCAGACGCGGGAGGAGCCGTCCATGGCGGATTTCTCGGGCAAGGCGGTGATGGTCGTGGGCGGGAGCCGCGGCATTGGCGCAGGGATCGTTTCGGCCTTCACGGGCGCCGGCGCGACAGTTCGGTTCACCTATGTGGGTTCGGAGGCGGCGGCCAAGGCCTTGGCGAGCAAGACCGGGGCTGCTGCGGTCCACTGCGATGCGGCCGATCGGGACGCGCTCGTGGCGACCATCCGGGACGCGGCGCCGATCGACATCCTCGTCTACAATGCGGGCCTGCTGGTGAGCGGCGATCCCCTGACCATCGATCCCGACGCCGTCGACCGCCTGATCGACGTCAATGTGCGCGGGCCCTATCACGCGGCCGTCGAGGCTGCGCGCGCAATGCCCGAGGGCGGGCGGATCATCGTCATCGGATCCGTCAACGCCGACCGCGTGCCGTTCCCGGGTATCGCGGCCTACGCGATGAGCAAGTCTGCGCTTCACGGCATGGCGCGCGGCCTCGCCCGAGACTTCGGGCCGCGGGCCATTACGGTCAACGTCGTCCAGCCCGGGCCGACCGACACGGACATGAACCCTGCCGACGGCCCGATGGCCAGCCTGATGCATAGCCTCATGGCCACAGACCGCCACGGGACGGTCGAGGAGGTGGCGAGCCTCGTCCTCCACCTGGCCGGACGCCATGCCAGCGGCATCACGGGCGCCATGCACACAATCGACGGCGGCTTTGGAGCCTGAGCGAGAAGGACAAGGCTCGCTAACTACATCCCTTCACAGGAGGTTAGCTCCGACCGGCACACTGTCGCAGCCCAATGGCATGCGGGTGGCTGTGCGTGGAAAGCGGACCTTCATGCGGACCTTCATTAAGTCCGCTTTGCGGACGCACCTTCGTGGTCAGTGCGCGTTCTGAGTAGGTGCGGAGGAGCGGCTCATGATCCGAGGGGCGGTCACCGGTGTCGTACTGTTTGGCGCCATAGCCGCGATGCTTGCGGGCTGCGCCCACACGCCGCCCCGGAGCGAGGCGCCTGACAGGAAGGCGCCGCCGGCATCGGCCGCCAATTATGTCGAGACCCGCAAACAGGCCGCAGAGATCGGGATGCAGCCCGCCCGCGACGTGGGCCTGTTGAAACGCAAGGTTCCGCCGGTTCTCGAAGACGCGCTGGCCGACCCCTACAGCACCAGGGGACTCAAGACCTGCGCGCAGCTGGCCGCCGCGGTGCGGACCCTGACTGAAGCGCTGGGTCCCGACTACAGGGCTGGCGTTGTGTACCGCGAGAATCGGGCCGGCAAGTTGGCGGCGGCGGGTGGGAAGACCGTGATCAACAGCATCATTCCGTATCGCAGCCTGGTCCGCGAGATCACCGGCGCCGCGCCGGCCGACCGTCACATGAACGCCGTCATCGACGCCGGCCTGGCGCGCCGCGGCTTCCTGCGTGGTCTCCAGCAAAAGCAGCGCTGCAAGACGACGCCCTAAAGCATTGCGCCTCAGAGGGCAGACCGTCCGTTCAGAAATTCGGCGGGGTCGGCGGAGGGGGCGAAGCCCTCCGGGTTTGGTCGATCTTCTGATCGACAGCGTTGCCTGGCGTGGCCGAGTTCAGGCCGCGACGCGAGGCGTCGCTCGCCGCAGTGCTTGGTCCAGGGCCGTCAGAAGCGGAACTGGCGCAAGCCGCTAAAGTCAGAGCCAGGCAGATGAAGGTGAGGTTTCGCATCGGGGCGCTCCATTGGTGCGGGCGGAACGCGCGAGCAGGCCGGTGGGCCCATCGGCTCGCTGTGCTTGCTCGAAAGCCTGCGCGTGGGGGCTTGGCGGACGCGGTCGGCGTAGGGCCACAGACCTGCCTCTATCCGGCTACCTCAAACGGCGCTGAAGTGTTGGTCGGCGAAGATCTCTCAGGACGTCCGAGGAAGCGCCAAAGTTCGCTAGAGCAGCGTCCGCCATGGGTGTCGCGAACATTGGGGCAGACCCGCTAATTTCACTCAATCGACCTCCAGTGACGCCTGATGTAGCAGGAGGCGTCCGGCGTCCACCCGGATGAACACCAGAGAGCCTCGCAGACCACCATCTGCGGGGCTCTTACTGTTGAGGCATATCCAACACGCTGCCGGAGCGCTCTGAGCCCGACGCGATGCAGAACATCGTCCAGGCGGTAGGTCGAACGCGGAACAGGGGCGCTTGCCGGAAGCGGACGGTCGGAACAGCGCCTGACAGCAGACCCAACGGAGGTTCGCTAAGGGTGGAAAGCGGACATACCCTCGCCGGCGCGAACCGACATCGCGTCACAGCCGCTTTCCCACCTGCCATCTGCTCTGCCGACCTGATGACGCTGTCGATGTTGTCGACCCAGGCTTCGGCGGTCAGACCGTCAGAGTCAGGCCTGGACCTGCTGACTGTGCCGCCGGCGCAGGGTCGCGCCGACGCCTGCAAAGCCCGCCAGCAGCAGCGCCCAGGTCGTGGGTTCGGGTATGCCCGAGGGATCCATGAACGTCTTGAATCGGAGAGAGTAGCCTAGGGAGGTCGTGTAGTTCGCGGGCCCCCACTGGTCGTTCAGGTAGAGGTCGCCCCCGGCGTAGGGCTTCGACGAGGCGCCCTGGCCGGTGGTCGGGTTCGGATCGCCCGCGGAAATGAAATCGATCACGAACTTGTCGCCCGCATGCAGGAAGATGTTGGCCGCCGTCGTGTCGATCAGCTTGCCGTCAGTGGTTTCGGAAAGATCGAACGTGAGGGTCTGCGTGAAGGCGTAGGGCCCGCTGTAGAACCCGGCGCCGGGTGCGATGCGGACGGTGAGGGCGCCGATCCCCCACAGGGTGACCGCGCTTAGCTGACCGTCAACGCCCGCCGTAACCTGTTGCTGCCACTCGTAGATCCCGTTCAGCCCTACGTCTGTGCCGAGGCTTGACTGGTCAAGGACGGTTGCGCCCGCCGGCGCCGCAGCCAGAAGTACGGCAGCGGCCAGCGCTGCGAACGCGGATTTCATCACTGGATCCCCAAGTGCCCGGCCACACGGTTACACGGCGAAGCTTG
>JBOHKZ010000182.1:0-7526 GCA_050729355.1 Phenylobacterium sp.
AAAAAGCCTGGGTCCCCGCTTTCGCGGGGATGAGCGGATTTGGGTAAGCCGCACTCTCCCGGCCGCCGGGTACGGGAACAAAAAGAGAACAAAATGTTGCCGACGAAGGCGCGGCGCGGTATTCTTCGCCCATGCCCTTCGCCTATCCGCACCGCGCTCACCTGAAGCAGGACATCCTGGCGCGGGTGAAGGCCGGGGAGCGGGTGGTCGATATCTGTGCGGAGCCCGGGATGCCAAGCGCGGCGACGTTGCAGGTGTGGCGGCGGGCGGATGCGGGGTTCGCGGCGGAACTCGCGCAGGCGCGGTCGGTCGGGGATTGGCGGCGGCGGCTGATGTTCAATGAGGCGAAGGCGAAGGCGTTCCTGGCGCGCGTGGCGGCGGGCGAGCGGATACGGGACCTGCTCAGCAAGCCAGGGATGCCGAGCCAGAAGACCTATCAGTATTGGCGCCGGACGGAGGCCAGCTTCGCGGAGGAACTCTGGCGGTTGAAGGGCTTGCGGGACCAGGCGCGGGGTGAGCGCCTGCGCGGGCGATATCGGGCCTTCGACCAGGCGACGGCCGACCAGATCCTGGTGCGGGTGGCGCGGGGCGGCCTGTTGAAGCGGGTGCTGGCGGCCGATCCGGCGCTGCCGTGCCGGGCGGTGGTCTATCGCTGGCGCAAGGAAGAGCCGGAGTGGGACGGAGCGCTCAAGGTGGCGTTCCAGGTGGGGCGGCGGGAGCGGGGGCATCCGCGGGCCCTGCGCACGCCGCAGATGACGGAGGCCATCCTGGACCGCATCGTGATGGGCGGTTCGCTGCGCAGCATCGGGCGCGAGCCGGGCATGCCCAAGACGCGGACGCTGGAGAGCTGGATCGCCAGGGACGCGGCCTTTTCCGCGGAGGTGGCGCGGGCCTGCGACCACCGTGAGGACTGGTTTATCGACCAGATGACGCTGATCGCCGACGAGGCTGGACCGATCAGCCAGGCGGAGCTTCGGCGGCGGTGGTCGCCGTTGGCGCGCCAGCACGCGCGGCTGCAGAACCGGCCGGGCCGCAAGTGGCGCGGAAATTTCGATTAACCGATAGAGCCCTCTCCCCCCTGCGGGGAGAGGGTTGGGTGTGGGGGTGTCGGCGCGAGGGTGGCCGAGCCTGAGCCTGCACCCCCACCCCCGGCCCCTCCCCGCAAGGGGGAGGGGAGCTCGGGGCGCCTGATGGCGCGGTGCGGCCCGATGGACGCCTTCCTGGCCACCCCACTTGCTCGTCATGGCCGGGCTTGTCCCGGCCATCCATAGACGACGAGGCTGGGGGCTTACCTGCGGGGGGCGGTGTTTATGGGTCCCCCGGACAAGCCCGGGGATGACGAGCTTTGAGTGTGGAGACGCATCCCTCAGCTTCGCAAGGGCGCCGGCCCTAGGCCTCTTCCTCGAACGTCACCGCCACGTCGGCGTTGGCGGAGAGGCGGACGCGGTCGCCTTCGACGTCGGCGATCAGGGCGGCGGAGATGTAGTGATGGTGGCCCTCGTGGCTGCCGCCTTCCTGGCGGGTGAGCTTGATGCGGTGGGCTTCGACCTGGTCGACCTTGCCGACATGCACCCCGTCGGCGCCGATCACTTCCATATGCGGCTTGATACCCTCGATCACGACTGACTCTCCTGCGGCGTGGCTGTGTTGGAGGAGGTCGAACTCGCGGCCAGGGCGGCGGTTCCCTAGTGGCGGCCGGTCCTGTGAGAGCGCCGTTCGCCGCTTCGGACGCGAAAACCCGCCGCCCGCGCTCTCGCGGGGCGACGGGCGCGGGAGCTCAGGCTCTATTTCGCTCGCGTCAGCGTCAGGCGCTGTTCGCGGGCGGGCTGCCCCGCCGCAGCGTGGCTGATCATGACGAGGGTGTCGCCGGTGAGTTTGATCTCGGATTCGGACTGGCCGCCGGGTCCGATGGCGGCGACGTTCTTGGCCACGATGGGGTGGCGGATGAGCGTGGTCCCCTTCAACTCGTAGGTCCCGGCCTGGGCGATCACCGGGCCCCACTCCTGGTATTTCGCGACCTTCTCGGCGTCCGTCGGGTTCGCCGGATCCTTGACCGTCACGCCGGCGCGCAGCGTTCGGCCGGTGTCGGCGGTCTGGCTGTAGTGGCCGTGCGAGAAGATGTAGATGCTGGGCTGCGGGCTCGGGTTGGTCGTGGGGTTGGCCCCGGTGACCACCACGTCGGTGACCGTCCAGGCGCCTTCGATGGAGGCCGACTTGCCGGCGGCGAGGGCGGCTTGCGGGGCGGTCAGTAAGGTGGCGGCTGTCAGCAGGCCAACGGCCTTGGCGGCAAAGTTGCGGTGCGAGTGCATGGTAGTCCCCCTAATGCAGGTGTGGACGCCGCGACCTCCGCGCCGCCCAGGGGACGTGTTCGTTGTTCAGTTTTCCCGCCCCCTCAAATTACGATGTTCTTCGAAAGCGCTGCAGTCAATCGGCGGGCGGGACCGCGGCCCGTCCGCCGGCCCTCACAAGACCTAACCCGCCTGCGCGTTGACGGACGCGCCGCGCGGCGAGCAAGGTCGGGGTCGGCCCGTCCGCCGCCCAAGCGTTTGTTCCTCTTCCCCCGGACCAGGAGGACCATCATGCCCGCATTCCACGCCTCGATGAGGCGGCTCGCGACCCCGGCCGCCGCCGGCGCGATCGGCGTCCTCTTCGCCGTCGCCGCGCACGGCCAGGCGGGGGTCACCCGCGAGAACCTCCAGCGGCACGACATCAGCGTCCCCGGACACGAGGCGATCCAGGTCCGCGTCGACTTCGCGCCGGGCGCGGTGGCGCCGCGGCACACCCACCCGGGCGAGGAGATCGTCTATGTCCTGAACGGCACGCTGGAGTACCGGCTGGACGGCAAGCCGCCGGTGACGCTCAAGGCCGGCGGCGTCATCTTCATTCCGATGGGAACGATCCACGAGGCGAAGAACGTCGGCGCCGACAACGCCTCCGAGCTCGCGACCTATGTGGTCGAAAAGGGCAAGCCGCTGACCACCCTCGCCAAGTGAGGACCTAGGGGGCGACCTGCCAGGCGCCGTCGGCGCCGCGGCGGTAGTGGCCGGTGCGGTCGCGCCAGGGACCCGAGGCGCCGTAGCGGGCGCGGGTGTTGCAGACGGCCAGCGTCGCGTCGGCCGAGGACCAGCGGCAGTGGGCCGGCGCGAAGTCCGGCGTGAGCCAGGTTCCTTGCAGGCCTTCGGCGTGGGTCCTGGCCATCTCGGCCTGGTTGGCGCGTTCGGCGGCCGCCTGCAGGTCGGCGGCCGAAATGACGAACTCGCGGCGACTGGCCGGAGCCGCCGCGGGCTTGGCCGGCCCGGCGGCGGGCGGCTCGGCGGCGCTGGTGATCGGGCCGCGCAGGTCGAGCCTCATGGTCGAGGCGCGCGGCAGAACCTCTTCACTGGCGACCGCGGCCGGCGGGGTGGGTGCGGCTTGGGCGGCGACCTGTACGGAGGGCGCTGGGACGGGCGGCGGCGTCGAGCGCTGCAGCGGGATCATGGCGGCGACGGCGGCCAGCCCCAGGGCGACGACCCCGCCCGCCATGGCGGCCCGCGCGCGGCCCGGGCGCGGACTGGCGATCCTGGCGTCCGTCCTGGCCAGCGGCTTCCGCGGGCGGCCCCTCGTCCGCCGGGGCGCGGGCTCGTTGATCCGCAAGCTGCCGTCGGGGACCGTTCGAAGGGTGCTGAAGGCGTAGGGGTCGGCCGGGCCGACGGGGGCCGCGTCCCCGCGCGGAGCGACCTCCGGGGCGTCGTCGGCTGTGTCGGTCACAGTGGCGAGGGCCGGCTCGGCGGCGATCTGCGGCTCAGTCTGAATCTCGGTTTCGACATCCGGCCCGGACGCCAGCTCGCTGAAGTCGACCTCCACCCAGGATCGCGGCGCCTCGGGCTGGGCGCGCCGTTCGCGCATCTCCTGGGCCACGGCGTCGGCCATGCCGATGCGGCCGGCGCGGCGAGAGGTCTCCAGCAGATGCTGCAGCTGCTGTCGCGACAGCGAACTCAGGTCGATCTGGGGAACCTCGGAGACCATCATCACCACTGGCGGCGCCACGACTCAGACGGCGGCGTTCGAATATGCCGATCCTTAACTGACTGGCCCTGGAGATAACAACGTCGCCGGCCGGCCGAGGTTACCGGGCGGCCGCCTCAGACCTCGACGACGCCCTTGCCGACCGGGGTCAGCGACAGGACCGCGAGCTTCACGTGCTGCCAGGCGAAGGGGATGCCGATGATGGTCACGGCGAGCGCGCAGGCCAGCACGATGTGGTGCAGCGCCAGCCACCAGCCGGCGAGCACCAGCCACAGGATGTTGAGCAGCAGGCTGGCCGCGCCGGGATGGCGATCGACGACGACCTTGCCGAACGGCCAGTAGCTGAACCCCGCCAGGCGGAAGGCGCCGGGCGTCCAGGGCAGGCCCACGATGGTGATCGCCAGGATGACGCCGGCCAGGATCCACAGCGTGCCGGAGATCCAGCCGCCGAAGATGAACCACAGGATGTTGAGCAGCAGTCGCATGAGGCCCCCTCGGCGAGGCCGCTTGATCAGCGCTCCCTAAGCCAGGGCGTAGCCGTCGATCGGGCCGTTATAGTTCACGTGATAGCCGAGGTCCTGCAGCGAGGCGACGGTCATGCGGCTGAGGGGGTCGGAAACCAGGTTGATGTAGCCGGTCATCAGTTCGTTGTTGAAGACCGCTTCCGACCAGTGCGCGTCGGCGGTGCCGGAGCCGCCGCCGGTCTCCAGCGGAACCCCCGTGGCCGTGCCCCCGTGCAGCAGGTCGTTGTAGGCGGCGACCGCATTGGCGCCGGTGAAGACCGAGTTGGCGGCGAGCCCCAGGTACGACCAGATCGTGCCGAACCCCACGCTGTGCAGCATCTCGTGGGTGACGATCTCGTCGAACAGGCCCGCGGAGAAGTATTTGGCGGCGTCGGCGCTGTCGAACTGCATGCTCGCGGTCGCCGGGAGGTAGCTGCCGGCGCGCAAGGAGGTCGGGCCGGCCTGGCCAAGGATGCCGCCCTCGCCGTCGATGTTCTTCAGTTCGGCGCTGATCAGCAGGTCGTCCACGACGCGCGCGCCGCCCTGCATGATGACTTTGACGTTGGGGATGTCGTCGGTGATCAGCCTGGCCAGGCGATCGGCCGCGCCGACGAAGATGTCGTGCAGGCCCTGGGTCCAGGCGGTCCCCTTGAATTCGACGGTGATGTTGTAGGCGCTCGCCGTGGTCGTGTAGGGCGAGAACGAGAGCCCGCCGCCGCCGCCGCCGCCGACGGGTTTGCCGGCCGCGCCGCCGGATGCGGACGCCCAGTCGATGCTGGAGACGTCGATGCGGTGGGTCAGGTCGACGCCGAACAGGTCGGGCGTCGATTGCGGCAGCTCGGGCCGCAGGTCGACGCCGGGCCCGTGGGCCTGGCCGAAGCCGGAGTTGCCGACGCCGTTGTCAAACCTGGCGAAATCGAAGCGTTCTGTCGTGCCCATGGGAGCCCCCCGGCTGGTTCAAGACGAAATTGGACCAGGATTCTGGTTATTGAAATAACAACGCTCGCCGTCCCGATCGCCCCCGGCTTGCAAGCGCCTCGTCCAAACTAGCGTAACAGAGTTACGCAGCTGAGCTGGCGCATTGTGGTCAAGCCAGGTCAATCGCGCACGCCTGAGGCGCGAATGCGCCCTGGCCCTTATCGGCGTTCGGCGAACGGCGATGAATTGGCCTTCGCGGATGCCTGCGGGCGGTTATATCGTGCGACTGTTCCGCTTACGGCGCCGAGGGGGCCCGCTTTCATGAGCGACGTATTCCTGTCCTACAAGGCAGAGGACCGGCCGCGCCTGCGCCAGCTGGTCGCCGCGTTGGAGGCGGACGGTCTGTCGCTGTGGTGGGACGCCCAGATCGAGGGCGGCGCGACGTGGCGACAGTCGATCCAGGAGCAGCTCGACGCCGCGCGATGCGTGGTGGTGGTGTGGAGCAAGCGCTCGGTGGGACCCGAGGGCCGCTTCGTGCATGACGAGGCGACGCGCGCCCAGCATCGCGGCGTCTACCTGCCGATCCTGATCGACCCGGTGTTGCCGCCGCTGGGTTTCGGCGAGACCCAGGCCCTGTCGCTGGCCGGCTGGAAGGGCGACCGCGCCGATCCGCGCTATCAGGCGATGCTGGCGGCGGTGCGCGCGAAGGTCGGCGGCAAGGCTCCGGAGCCGGGCGCCGCGCCCAAGGCCAAGGTCGACCGGCGCGCGCTGATCGCCGGCGGCGCGGTGCTGGTCGCAGGCGCGGCCGGCGCGGGCGGCTGGTTCCTGCTGAAGGGCAAGCATCAGGCCGGCGCCGACAGCGTCGCGGTGCTGCCGTTCGCCAACCTCAGCGGGGATCCGGCGCAGGCCTATTTCTCCGACGGCATCGCCGAGGAGCTGCGCAACTCGCTGGCGCGGATCGCGCGGCTGAAGGTGGTGGCGCGGACGTCGTCGGAGATGGTGCGCGACGTCGAGGCGACGGTGGCGGCGCGCAAGCTGGGGGTGGCCTACATCCTGACCGGCAGCGTGCGGCGCTCGCCTGCCATCGTGCGGGTCAGCGCGCAGCTGATCGACGGCGAGACCGGGGTGGAGCGCTGGTCGGAGACCTATGACCGCCCGCCCGGCGACGCGCTGCAGATCCAGACCGGGATCGCCGAGAACGTGGCGCAGGCGCTGCGCATCCAGCTCGCGCCGGCCGAGCGCAAGGCCCTGGCCAGCGGCGGCACCAGCAGCGCGAAGGCCCATGACCTCTATCTGAAGGGCCAGGCGACCTTCAAGGAAGCCGGCGACGAGGCCGAGACGCGCAAGGCGCTCGCCCTGTTCGACGCCGCCATCGCCGCCGATCCCAACTATGCCGCGGCCCACGCGGCCCGCTCGCGCGCGATCTTCGCGGTGGCGAACAGCTGGGACTCCGGCCAGGCGCTGCGCGACGGCCTCGCCCAGTCGCTGGCCTCGGCGCAGCGGGCCGTGGCGCTGGACCCGAAGTCCGGCGAGGCCCAGGCCTCGCTGGCGGCTGCCCTGCAGAACCAGATGGATCTGAAGGGCGCGGCGGAGCGCTTCAAGCTGGCCTATCGGCTGTCGGCGGGCGATCCCGGCGTCATCGCGTCCTACTGCAACTATCTCGGCACGGCCGGCCGCGCCGCCGAAGCGCTGCCGCTCAGCGAGCAGCTCATCGCCCGCGATCCGCTCAACCCGCTCCGCTACCGGCTCCGCGCCAGCCTGCTGATCAACACCCGCAGCTATGACGAAGCGGTCCAGATCGCCCGCAAGGGTCTGGTCCTCGGGCCGAAGATGGGAGGCCTGCACGCGATCGCCGGCGACGCCCTGGTCCTGGCGGGGAAGCCGGCGGAGGCGTTGGCCGAATACGCCTACGTCACCAGCGACTGGAACCGGCTGAAGGGCGAGGCCATCGCCAAGGCGCGGATGAACGACCGCGCGGGCTCCGATCAGGCGCTCGCCCAGTTCAAGGCCATCGACGACGGTTCGCTGAGCTACCAGTTCGCCGAGATCTACGCCCAGCGCGGCGAACCGGAGCTGGCGATCGCCGCGCTGGAGCTCGCC
>JBOHKZ010000183.1:0-4812 GCA_050729355.1 Phenylobacterium sp.
GGCCACTCGACACACAGCTTGGCGCGGCATGCTGGGGACGGCGGTCGCCGCGCTTCTGGCGGCCTCAAGCGTACAGGCGCAACCCGCCGCGGCGGACCGGGTGGCGGCCATCGCCTCGATCCGCGCGGCCGGCGCCGCCAGCTTCTCGCCCGACGGGACAAAGCTCGCCTACATCTCCAACGCCAGCGGCGCGCCACAGGTCTGGGTCATCCCCGCCGCGGGGGGCGAGCCGGTTCAGGTCACCAAGCTCACCGACCCTGTCCAGGGCGTCGTCTGGTCGCCGACGAGTGACTGGCTGGCCTACGCCGTGGCGCCGGGCGGGGGGTTGAACGTCCAGGTCTATGTGGCCCGGTCCGATGGCTCGGGCGCGAAGATGGTCACGGCCGGCGGCGCAGTGAACAACCGCCTCTACCGCTGGAGCCGGGACGGCCGCTGGCTGGCCATCGGCACCAACCGGCTCAGCCCCACCGAGATGGACGCCTTCTTGGTTGACCCGGCCACGGGCGAGTCCAAGGCCGTGGGCACGGGCAAGGGCCTCGACACCCTCACCGACGTCAGCGCCGACGGCCGGTTCGCGCTGATCAGCCGGCTGGTCAGCCGCGGCGACAACAACCTGATCCTGGTGAACCTCGCGAGCGGCGCCGAGACCGTGCTGACGCCGCACACCGGCCCGTCCTCCTTCGGCTGGGGCGAGTTCTCGCACGACGGGCGGCGCGTCTTCGTGACGTCGGACGTCGCCACCGACCTCACGGCTTTCGGGGTGATCGAGCTAGACGCGGCGGGCAAGCCCGCGCCGTTCAAGGTGCTGGCCCAGCGGCCCGACGCCGAGGCGGACGGCGCGGCGCTCTCCAGGGACGGCGCGCGTGCGGTGCTGCGCTGGAACGTCGCCGGGCGCAGCGAACTCGCAGACCTCGACACCGCCACCGGCAAGCTCTCGCCGGGGCCGAAACTACCGGGAGACGTCATCGGCGGGTCCCAGTTTTCCCCCGACGGCCGCCGCCTGGCGATCAGCCTGATCAGCGCCGCAGCGCCCAGCGACGTCTGGGTGGCGGACGTGGCGACCGGCAAGGCGACCCAGGTCACCCGCAGCCCGCACGACGGCGTAGACCTCGCGACCCTCGTGCAGCCCACACTGGTGACCTACCAGGCGCTCGACGGCCTGCCACTCTCGGGATGGCTCTACCGGCCGCCAGGCGCCAAGGGGCCGGGGCCGGTGGTGTTCATCTACCACGGGGGCCCCGAGGGCCAGTCGCGCCCGACGCTTTCCACCGACGTCCAGGCGCTGGTCGCGCGCGGCGTCAGCGTCTTCCTGCCCAACGTCCGCGGCTCCACGGGCTTCGGCAAGCGCTTCGTCAACCTCGACAACGGCGCGCTGCGGGTGAACGGGGTGAAGGACATCAAGGCCACCACCGACGCGCTGGTCGCCCAGGGCGTGGCCGATCCCAAGCGCCTGGGCATCATGGGCGGCAGCTATGGCGGCTACATGGTCATGGCCGGAGTCACCGAATATCCCGAGATGTTCGCCGCCGCCGCCGACCTCTACGGCGTGGTCAATTTCGAGACCTTCTTCCAGCACACCCAGCCCTGGATGGCGGCGATCTCGACGGTGGAATACGGCGACCCCGCGACACAAGCCGACATGCTCAAGGCGCTCTCGCCGATCCACAAGCTCGACCGGATCAAGACCCCGCTGATCGTGCTCCACGGCGCCAACGACACCAATGTGCCGGTGATCGAGGCCGAGCAGATCGTGGAGCAGCTCCGCGCCCGCAACGTGCCCGTGGAATACGTCCTCTTCCCGGACGAGGGTCACGGCTGGCAGCACCTGCCCAACCGGATCAGGTCGACCACGACGCTGGCCGACTTCTTTGTGCGATGGCTGAAGCCGGCGGGCGCGGCGGACTAGGGCGCGTCCTCATAAGCGGGGACGGGCATCGCGAGCGCCGGACGGGGTGATTTTGGGGAGGCTGTGGGGCGCGAGTGCGCCAGCGCCACAAGGCCAGTACAAACCAACATAAGTTGCTTTGCAAGCGCCTCCGTCCCCGGGCGATCTGACGCCGTCACAACGGGAGGGGTTCTGCATGGCCTGGCGTACGGCGGCGGATGGGGAGCAGGCAGCTCCGAACGTGATGGACACGACCCCCGAGAACCAGGCGGCGACCTTCCGCAACCAGGACCAGGTCTGGCCGGTGCGGGTCATACGGCGCGGCGACGCGGTGCGGCCGCTCCCACCGCACGCCCGTTCGCTGGCGGACCTGGCCTTTGAGGTGGGAGACGTCCGGCTCAGCCTAAGCGACTTCATGGACCGCCGCCGCACGGCCGGGATCCTGATCCTGAAGGACGGCGAGATCGCGCTCGAGCGGTACGGCATGGGCAATGGCCCGCAGAGCCTTTGGACGAGCTTCGCGACCGCAAATTCGCTGACCTCGACGCTGGTCGGCGCCGCGCTCCACGATGGCGCGATCGACAGCCTGGACGACGGCTGCGACCTCTACCTGCCGCAGCTTTGCGGCTCGGGCTATGATGGCGTCACGGTGCGCAATGCGCTGCGAATGTGCTCAGGCGTGGCCTGGGCCGAGGAAAACCAGCCCGACGGACGTTCCGACACCAAGCGCCTGGGCCGGGCCTTGGTGAGCCGGCGGCCGGGCTCCATCCTGGACCTCCTGTGCACGCTGCCGCCCGCTCATTCGCAGGGTCACGTCTTCAACTATTCGACGGTCGAGAGCTGCCTGCTTGGCGCTGTGGTGGCGGCCGCCACGGGTAGGCCGCTGGCCGACTACTGCGCCGAGACGATCTGGGGGCCGGCCGGCATGGAGGCCGACGGGCACTGGCAAGTCGAGTGCGAGGACGGACTGGAGCTGGGCGGCCTTGGCCTCAGCGCCTGCCTTCGCGACGTCGGCCGCTTCGGCCAACTGGTGCTGGAGGACGGCGCGGCGTTCAGCGGCCGACGGGTCCTGCCGCCCGGCTGGCGCGATCTCGCCGGCCAGCCGGACAGCGCGGCCACCGCATTCGGTCGGCTGATGCCGGGCTCCCCCGCGGGATATGGCTACCAGTGGTGGGCGCTGCCGGGGTCACCCTATGCGGACGGCCTCCACGCCGGCGCCTTTGTGGCGCTGGGAGCCTTTGGCCAGCGCATCTACGTCAATCCGGCCGAGCGGGTGGTTGCTGTCGTCCAGAGCGCCTGGCGTCAGGCTAATGACGCAGACGCCGAGCTGGAGACCGTCATGCTGTTCCGAGCCGCGGTGCGCGCGCTCCGATCGGATCCGGCGTCGTAGGCGGTCTTGCAAAGGCGGCCGAACGCTAGGCCAAATGCCGCCGAACAGAGAGACACCCTGGGGAGGGAGACCATGGCCAGTACAGGCTTCACGCGGCGCGCAATGCTGGGGACGGCGGCGGCGGCGCTGGCCGCGCCGGCGTTCGCCGCACGGCGCATCGCGCCCAGCGACCGGGTCAATGTCGCGATCATCGGGGCCGGCGGCCAGGGCTGCGCCAACATGACCAAGCTGGTCGGCGAGAACATCGTGGCGAGCTGCGACGTCGACTACGACCACGTCTGGCGCGGCATGCTGGACAAGCATTTCCAGATGATCCCGAACCGCCAACCGGTGAAGGACGCCTACGACAACGCCCCGCGCTTCTCCGACTACCGCAAGATGTTCGACGCCCAGAAGGACATCGACGCCGTGGTCATCGCCACGCCGGACCACCACCACGCGGTCGCCGCGCGCATGGCCATGGAGCGCGGCATCCACGTCTATGTGCAAAAGCCCCTGACCTACACGGTCGAGGAGGGCCGGCGCCTGCTGGACCTGGCGCGCAAGAATCCGAACCTGGTCACCCAGATGGGCAACCAGGGCCACTCCGGCGACGATGGCCGGCGCGTGGTCGAGTTGATCCGCGGCGGGCTGATCGGGAAGGTCTCCGAGGTGCACGTCTGGACCAACCGTCCGGTCTGGCCGCAGGGCGTCCCCAAGCCGCCGCCGCAGCCGGTCCCCGACGGCTACGACTGGCCGTCCTGGCTGGGCCCGGCCGACGTCGACTGGGGCTACAACCCCGACTACGCCCACTTCAACTGGCGCGGCTGGGTGCCGTTCGGCTCCGGTGCGCTGGGCGACATGGGCGCCCACCTGATCGATTTCCCGGTCTGGGCGCTGGATCCCGGCCTGCCCACCCGCGTCGAGACCCGCCACTCGCGCTGGGCCGGCAACGCCAGCCTCTGGAGCACCCGGCGGCCCGCCGAGATCACCAGCTTCCCGCTGGCCAGCGTCACCCACTACGAATTCGGCAAGGCCAAGGGCGGGCCGATCCACATGACCTGGTACGATGGCGGCATCCTGCCGCCGACGCCGGCGGGGTTCCCGGCGAACCTCAAGATGAGCCCGGACGGCGGCGTGCTGTTCGTCGGCCCCAAGGGCATGCTGATGCACGAGACCTACGGCGAGAAGTTCACGCTGATCGGCGACGGGCTGGAGGAGAAGGCGCAGCGCATCCCGAAGTCCCTGCCCCGCATCCAGGACGGCATCGCCGGGCACGAGATGAACTGGATCCGCGCCATCCGCGGCCAGGAGAAGATCTCTTGCCCGTTCGAGTACGCCGTCCCGCTGAACGAGACGATGATCCTGGGGATCGTCGCGCTGAAGGCCGACCAGGCGATCGAGTACGACGGGGTCGCCGGTCGGGTGACCAATGTCGCCGACGCCAACCAGTACCTCAGCCGCCAGTATCGCAAGGGGTGGGAACTGTGAGCCGGGCGCGACGCTCCTGGGTCGGCGTGGGCGTCGCCGCCCTCCTGGCTGGCGGCGCCTGTGCGCA
>JBOHKZ010000184.1:0-4961 GCA_050729355.1 Phenylobacterium sp.
CAAGGTCGCCTTCCAGGAAGGCTTCGGGACCCAGGGTCCGGGCCAGACCGCCCCGATGACCGACGAGACCATCTTCCGGGTCTTCTCGATGACCAAGCCCATCGTCTCGGTCGTCGCCATGACCCTGGTTGAGCAGGGCAAGCTGGACCTCGACGCGCCGGTCTCGAAATACCTGCCGGAGTACCCCAACCTGCGCGTCTGGCAGGCGGACGGGACGAGCGTCCCGGCCACCCGGCCGATGCTGGTCCGCAACCTGATGAGCCATACCTCCGGGCTGATCTACGGCTTCATCCAGCCGACGACGCCGATCTCCAAGGCCTGGGCGGCGGGCGGCGAGAACCGCAACGACCTGACGGCGCGCGAATACGCCAAGGTCATCGCCAAGCTGCCGTTGCGCTCCGAGCCGGGGACGGCCTGGTACTACTCGCGTTCGACCGACGTGCTGGGCGCGGTGGTCGAGGTCGCCGGCGGCAAGCCGCTGGACGTGCTGGTGCGCGAGCGGGTGACCGGGCCGCTGGGGATGACCGACACCGCCTTCTTCCAGCCGGAGGCCAAGCGGGCGCGGTTCGCCGAGCCGGTCAGCGCGGCCTCCAAGGAGATCGCCTACGACTACGCCAAGCCGACGCCGATGCTGTCGGCCGGCGGCGGCCTCTCCTCGACCACCGAGGACTATCTGCGCTTCGTGCTGATGCTGGCCGGCGATGGCGAGTTCAAGGGCGTTCGGGTCCTGAAGAAGGAGACCCTGGCGCGCATGCGGCAGGACGAGACCACCCCGGAAATCCGCAAGGCGGGCCTCTTCTTCCCCGGCCCCGGCATGGGCTTCGGCCTGGGCTTCAGCCTCGTGAAGGACGACACGCTGCAGCGCCCCGGGAACGGCACCTTCTCGTGGTGGGGCATCGCCGGGACCGAGTTCTGGGTCGACCCGAAGAACGACGTATTCATGGTCTTCATGGTCCAGAGCCGGGAGCTCGCCATGGAATACCAGCGCAAGAACCGCCAGTGGATCTACGACGCGCTGGTCAAGTAGGCTCAGGGCCTTGCCTGACCACCGGCTGATCGTCGCCCGAGGTTTCCGCATCGCCGGAGGGGTGATCGGTCTGCCGTCGTTCCTGGCGGCGCTCGGCCTCGGCGCCGGGGCGTTCCTGGCCGGATCGGGGTCCGGCCAGAAGCCGCAGTATCTCGACGTTTCCACCTACGGCATCGCCGGCCTCATCTCGAACGCGGCGAACGGGGTGGGCGGCGTGCTGTCGTTCCTGAACGGGGTAGCGGCCTGGGCGCTCGGACTGCTGGCTGTGCTGGCCCTCGTCGCCGCCCTGTTCGCGGGCCTGCTCTATCTGGTCGGGCGGGGCCTGGACGCTTCCAAACCGTGGGCGCGGGTGCTGGCGATGGCCATGATGGCGGTCCTCGCCTTCCACAGCCTGGTCGCGCTCGCTCTCCTGCGCGGCGGCGCGAGGCTGCTGGACGCCTGCGTCCTCGCCGCCGTCGTCTATGCACTCTGGGTGTTGGGCTGGAAGTTCAGGGATCCGATCCCCGCGGATCGCCCGACGGAATAGCCGTGCGCCGGGCCCTGCAGGGGTATCGGCCTGCGCAGGGGCGCCCTAGCTTCCAGGGCTGATGCTCTCAAAGGACAGGCGCGGTCATGCTGACGGTTCATCACCTGGGAATCTCGCAATCCGAAAGGATCGTGTGGCTTTGCGAGGAGCTGGGCCTCGACTACGAGCTCAAGCTCTACCAGCGGCGGGCGGACAACCGCCTGGCGCCAGACGAGTACAAGGCGCTCCATCCGATGGGGATCGCCCCGGTGATCGCCGACGGCGACCTGGTGCTGGGCGAGAGCGGGGCGATCTGCGACTACATCTGCGCACGTTACGGCGACGGGCGGCTCACGCCCGGGCCCGACGATCCCGACTTCGCGGACCACCTCTTCTGGTTCCACTGGTCGAACGGGACCTTCATGGCCACGCTCATGATGCAGCTGGTGCTGAGCGGCGGCGGCGAGGGAAATCCGGCGGCCGTGTTCGTCAACGACCGCAGCCGGCGCGCCTGGACGATGATCGAGGCCCGGCTGGCCGAGGCGCCGTACTTCGGTGGGCGCAACCTGACCACCGCCGACATCATGATGGTCTACTGCCTGACGACCAGCCGGGCGTTCCGCAGCAACTCGATAGAGGCCTATCCCAACCTCAAGGCCTATCTCCAGCGGATCGGCGCACGCCCGGCCTACCAGCGGGCCATGGCCAAGGCCGAGCCCGGCATGGCGCCGATGCTGGCCTGACGCGCGGGGCCGAGGCCGCCAACGTCATGCGGTTCGGCTAGACGTCCCATCGCGAGCAGCGACTCCGGCGACGACCACCGGCGCCGGGTCTCCAGAGCGATCAGGCCCTGGCCAGTCCGCGCCGTGACTTCGAACGGCCCTGCCGCAGAACGGCGCCGACAGCCAGGAAGCCCGAAATCATCAGCGCCCACGAGGAAGGTTCGGGGATGGGCCCCGGCGTCAGGGACCCGGCCTGCTCGTAGAGCGAATAGATCGCGTAGCTGGAGTTGGCGTAGGTGAACTGCGGGTTTTGCAGGTCCACGCCCGTGGACCCGGCGAACGGCGCCGTCAGCGAATAGGGCCCCGGCGTTGGGGCGCCCAGGTTGTCGTACCCCGCGAAGACATTGTAGTCCGCGCCCGTGACGTGGAACGAGAAACCCCCGGCGTCCCGCCGAATGCTGAAGCTCGTGGCCGTTGAGAAATCCTGGGCAGCGGACACCGGCCCGGTGACCAGGAGCGAGCCTCCGGTCAACGGGGACGGCGTGCCCATCCCGGTGTTCCACGTGAGGGTCTGGGAGAATGCGTCCTGGGTGAGGACGCCAAAGTCCGTGTCGAAATTGAAGCTGGTGTACCAGGCGCCCAGCGAGCTCGAGGACGAGATGGTCAGCCTATTGCCGCTGATGAAGCACTGGGCCTGGTTGAAACAAGGCGCCCGGGTAATGAGATCGGCCGGGCCGCCGGCGCCCGTGTAGCTCCCCGACGCGGTGGCCTGAACGATTGTGGCCTGCGCCTGCGCGGCGCCGAAAGTGACTGCAGCGACCGCCAATGCGGCCCAAAGCTTACCCGTCATATCAACCCCCAAGTTACTAACTGTTAACCATTCTGGGTGGGCCGAGACGAGTCAACCTGGAGTCGCGTACGGGGCGAAAATCGCGGGCGCCCCGCAAATCGCCAATTTTAGCGTACCCCTGTTCGTTGAACTGTTAGGATTGTGGGATGCTTGTTCGTTGAGAGGGGCTCCTTATGGCAATGAGCGTGGCGCCCGCGGTGCGGCCACTCACCGAGCGGCAATTCTTCACCGGCATGGCCATAGCGATGGCTGTGGCCGCCTTCGCCGGCTTTGCTCCGACGTACTATCTGGCCGGGCTGAATGATGCGCGCACGCCAGTGCTTACGGCGAGTGTCCACGTCCACGGTGCGCTCAACACAGCCTGGATGCTGTTGCTGATCACGCAAACCGCGCTGATCGCCCGCGGCCGGCCGGACATCCACCGGCTGACCGGCATGGCCGGCATTGTACTTGCTATAGGCATCCTGGTTTCGGGCCTGCTCGTGGCGGTTGGCAGCGAGCGCCGCGTGCATACCGACGCCAACGCTGGCACGATGGCTGACCCCTACGTCTTCCTGATGTTCCCGCTCGCGAACGTCCTCCTGTTTGCGGTTTTCGTCGGGCTCGGGATCGCAAATCGGGGCCGATCCGACGTCCATAAGAGACTGATGCTTCTCGCGACGATCAGCCTGCTGGGCCCGGCGCTTGCACGGATCATCACCCAGGTTTCGAGCATCCCGGGCGCGATCGGCGCGCTTTGGTTCATGGACGTCTTCCTTGTCGCTCTGGTCGCTTACGATCTCGCCTCGCGCGGCCGGCTTCACCCGGCGACGCTGTGGGGCGGCGGCCTGCTGCTGGTCTCCGAGCCGCTGCGGGTCGCGATCGCGCATACGGCGCCATGGCAGGCCTTCGCGCGCTCGCTGATGGCTTAGCTCAGCCGCGTCCGACGCATCGGGCCCCACATACTCGCTTCGCCGCCCGCCATCCTGCTAAGCTCCGCCGTCCCCTGATCCGGAGCCCAGTATGCGCCGCCGCACCTTCCTTGCGTCCCTGCCCGCCGCCGCCTTCGCCGCCACCGCGGCCAACGCCACATCCCGCGCCGAGAACGCCAACCGCGACCGGCCTGACGTGCATGGCGGCGACCGCATCGACGGCGCGACCTTCGCCAGCCGGTCGGCGGCGTGGGGCTTGCATGGGGCGGCGGCCACGGCCCATCCGTTGGCCACCCAGGCGGCGATCGAGGTGCTGAAGGCCGGCGGCTCGGCGGTGGACGCGGCGATCGCGGCCAACGCCGTGCTGGGCTTCGGCGAGCCGATCTCCTGCGGGGTCGGCGGCGACTGCTTCGTCATGCTGTGGGACCCGAAGACGAAGCAGGTCGTGGGCCTGAACGGCTCGGGACGCAGCCCCAAGGCGCTGACGCTCGAGATGCAGCGCCAGCGTTCCAAGAACGGCCACATCGCCTCCTACGGCGCCGTGTCGGTCAGCGTGCCCGGCGCCGTCGACGCCTGGTGGAGCCTGCACCAGCGCTACGGGAAGCTTGCCTGGAAGGACCTCTTCCAGCCGGCCATCCGTCACGCCGAGGAAGGCGCGCCCGTCGTCCAGAACGTCGCCTTCTACGTCGAAAACTCAAATCGAAGTTTCACCAAGCCGGGCGCCGGCGTCGAGGAGGTCGAGAACTTCAAATCGGTCTGGGCGTCGAACGGCAAGACGCCGCGCGAAGGCGAGATCTTCAAGAACCCGCAGCTCGCCCGCACCTACCGCCTGATCGCCGAGGGCGGCGGCCGGGCCTTCTACGAGGGCGAGATCGCCGACACCATCGAACGCTACTTCAAGCGGATCGGCGGCTTCATGACCAAGGCCGACCTCGCCGCCCATCAC
>JBOHKZ010000185.1:0-3872 GCA_050729355.1 Phenylobacterium sp.
ACCCAGCTTGGGTCCCCCGGATCGTCCTTCAGACGACCGGAGGATGACGACGGTATGGGGTAGGGCGCTGTGACTTGACCTGCCTCGCAATTCAGAGACCTTTCCACCATGGCGTTGCTGGATTGGATCGCGCCGGAAAGCGGCTTGCGGGTGGAGGGCGACGGCGTTCGCCTGCGGCCGCCGCGCGCCCACGACTATGCCGAATGGCGCGAACTGCGGGCCGTCTCGCGCGGTTTCCTGCAGCCCTGGGAGCCGACCTGGCCGGCCGACGACCTCAGCCGGGCGGCCTATCGCCGCCGCCTGACCGCCTACGCCCGCGACCGCGAGGCCGGCTCGGCCTATCCCTTCTTCGTCTACCGCGCCACCGACGACGCCCTGACCGGCGGCATCACCCTTTCCAACATCCGCCGCGGCGTCGCCCAGATGGGGTCGGTGGGCTACTGGTGCGGCCGGCCCTTCGCACGGCATGGCCACACGCTGGCGGCCGTTCGGGCGTTGAGCGACTTCGCATTCCGCACGCTTGGGCTGCATCGGCTGGAGGCGGCCTGCATCCCCGACAACGCTCCATCGCGCCGTTTATTGGTCAAAGCGGGGTTCGCGGAGGAGGGATTTGCTCAAGCTTATCTGAAAATTAACGGCGTTTGGCGAGATCATGTGCTGTTCGGCCTGATCTCGCCCTTGAGGGCGCCTGAGGGACCGGACGAAGGTGTGTCGGTCTGACCGGCGCGTGTGCGTGAGAGCCAGGGCGACCCTCAGGTTATGCCGAACGACCGATGGATGTGGGACGCAACGGCGACGCTCGAGGCCTTGGGCGCGGCTGATGTTGTCCTGTGGGTCTGGGAGCCTGAGCGCGACCGTATCCGGCTGACCGGCGCCACCCGCGCCCTGGGTCTCGGCCCGCTGGCTCCCGACTGTTCCTCCGCCGCCCTTCGCGCGCTGGCCCTGCCGCAGGACCGCGCCTACGCCGAGGATATCCTGCGCGTGCAGGAGCCGGGCTGCGAGGTCGCGGTGCGACTGCGGATGCGCGGCGCCGGCGTTTCCATCTGGCGCGGCGTCTGGCTGGAAGAAGGCTGCCGCGCGGCCGGCGTCGTGGCGCCGGAAACCCGCTTCGCCGCCTCCGACCAGGATGCGCTGACCGGCCTCCTCGACCGCAAGAGCTTCATCACCCGCGCCCGCGAACAGCTGCAGACGCCTGGCCTGCACGAACTGATCGTCGCCGACCTCGACCGCCTGCGCCGCCTGAACGAGGCGCTGGGCCACGAGCGCGCCGACCTGGTGCTGGCCGCCCTGGGCTCCAGGCTCGCGGCCTCCTTCCCGCCGGACGCCATCCTGGCGCGGATCGGCGAAGACGAATTCGCCGCCCTTTGCGTGGCCGGCGCCTCGCCCGGCGCCGACGCCCTTCGCCGCGCGCTGGAACAGCCGCTGCGCGTCGCCGGCTTCGACATCCACCCGACCCTTTCTATCGGCGCCGTGGAGGCCCATGGCGGCGTCGACGCGCCGGAAGCCGCCGAACTGCTGCGCCGCGCCGAACTGGCCGTGGAATCCGCCAAGAGCCATGGCCGTGGGGGCGCGGCCGCCTATGGCCGTGGCCTGGAAAGCGACGGCCTCTCGCGTCTGGCCTTGGAAGGCGACCTCAAGGGGGCGCTCGGCCGCGGCGAGCTGGTGCCATTCTACCAACCGATCGTGCGGCTCTCGAGCGGCGCGCTCTCGGGCTTCGAAGCCCTGGTCCGCTGGCGCCATCCGCGCCGCGGCCTGCTGACGCCGGAAATCTTCCTGCCGCTCTGCGAAGAGATGGGCCTGATGGAAGAGCTGGGCGCGATGATGATGCGCACGGCCGCCGGCCAGCTCGCCGCCTGGCGGATGAAGCACAAGGCCGCTGGCGAACTGACCGTCGCCGTCAACCTCTCCACCGGCGAGATCGACCGCGCCGACCTGGTGGCGGACGTCAAGGCGATCCTGGCCGAGACTGGCCTTCCGCCCGGCGCGCTGAAGCTGGAAGTCACCGAAGGCGACGTCATGCGCGACCCTGACCGCGCCGCCGTGATCCTCGGCGACCTGCGCGCCGCGGGCGCCGCGCTTGCGCTGGACGACTTCGGCACCGGCTTCTCGTCGCTGTCGTACCTGACCCGCCTGCCGTTCGACACGCTGAAGATCGACCGCTACTTCGTGCGCACCATGGCCACCAACGAGGGCTCGGCGACCATCGTCTCGTCCGTGGTGAAGCTTGGTCAGGACCTGGCGTTGGAAGTGGTGGCCGAGGGCGTCGAGAACGCCGGCATGGCCCGCCAGCTGCTGGCGCTGGGCTGCGACTACGGCCAGGGCTTCGGCTATGCGCCGGCGTTGTCGCCGCAGGAGGCCGAGGTCTACCTCAACGAAAGCTACGTCGACGGCGCCGCGCCCGTGAAGGCCCGCAGCAGCCGCTAGCTCGTGCTGGATCGTGCTCCCCCTCAGGGGGAGCTGTCGCGAAGCGACTGAGGGGGTTCTTGAGCGCCACTTTCCCCCTCCGGTCCTTTGGGCCACCTCCCCCTCAGGGGGAGGACGAGGAGCGCTAGGCCCGGCCCGCGGCGCTGCCCAGGAATTTCGGATCGACGCCCAGCTTGGCGAGCGCCCGGGTCCACTTGCCGTCGTAGTCGTCGCCGAAGATCAGGCCCTCGTCGGCGTCGCAGGTCAGCCAGACGTTCGCCTTGATCTCGTTCTCAAGCTGGCCCGCGCCCCAGCCCGCGTAACCCAGGGCCAGCAAGGATCGGCGCGGGTGCTCGTCGCGGCTGGCCATCGCCTCCAGCGCATCGCGGGTGGCTGTCAACGCCACGCCGCCGCCGATCTGCAGGCTGTGCTCGACCCCATAGTCGTCGGTGTGCAGCACGAAGCCGCGCTGGGTTTCCACCGGTCCGCCCATCAGCACGAGGTCGTCGGGCAGCCGGATGGTGGACTCGATCTCCAGGCGTTCCAGCAGGTCCGGGACGGTCAGGCCCTCGACCGGCCGGTTCACCGCCAGGCCCATGGCGTGCTCGGCGTCGTGGGCGCAGACCAGGATCACCGCGCGTTCGAACCGCGGGTCGCCGATGCCGGGCATCGCGATCAGCATCTGGCCGGAGAAGAATCCGCCTTCCATCGCCTCGACTTTTGCCCCTGAACGTGGCGACTTCAAGAGCGCCGGGTTGCAGCGAGCGCCTGCGGCGCTATGTGCCCCGAGCCTGCCCGTTTCAGAAGCTCGCTTCTGAAACGGATGAGCAGGATCTACATTTACAAGTTGGAGCGTGACAGGCGCCGAAACCGGTACCCACTTTCGGCTGTCACGCTCTCGCTTCAGATCATTTGGAAGGGACGCCCTATGACCATCAAAGTCGGCGACAAGCTGCCTGCCGTCACCCTCACCCAGGCTACCGCCGATGGGCCGAAGCCGGTGACCACCGACGACATCTTCAAAGGCAAGAAGGTGGCGCTGTTCGCTCTGCCGGGCGCCTTCACGCCGACCTGCTCGGCCAAGCACCTGCCGGGCTTCAAGCAACTGGCCACCGAGATCAAGGGCAAGGGCGTCGACACGATCGCCTGCCTTTCGGTCAACGACGCCTTCGTCATGCGCGCCTGGGCCGAGGACCAGGCGGTGGGCGACGACATCGTCATGCTGGCGGACGGCGGCGCGGCCTTCACCGACGCGGTGGGCCTGGCCTTCGACGCCTCGCGCTTCGGCATGGGCAAGCGCTCGCAGCGCTATTCCATGATCGTCGACGACGGCGTGGTGAAGGAGCTGAACGTCGAAGAGGGCGGTGAATTCCGCGTCTCGGCGGCCGATTACCTGCTAGCCCAACTCTAGCGCACCTCGGTTGGCGGCCGGAGGGTGTAACCTTCCGGCCGGCCCGACCGTATTCCTC